>CAJASG010000150.1 GCA_903944555.1 uncultured beta proteobacterium | reverse complement strand
CAGCCAGCTGCTGAGCCCGTAAAAATGAAATGGGAATGGAGAGATGCTGCAGAGATGCAGACAGTGGCCGCCTTACCTGTCATTTCACGTGCAACGTGGGAATGACCAGCCTAAAACCCCGATGAGGTTATGTGTTTTTGAGCATTCTATTGCGATAATCCTTCTTATCACAGTAGCAATGTTAAGTTTACCAACTGGAACCCATGAAAAATCCACCGATCTCACTTTCGCCAGAATTGGGGGATGGTTCTGGCCTGGATGCATTCCCCGGTGAAGCCGAGCTCGCCGCATTGCGTGGCTGGTACGCCGGATTGTCATCGCGCAAATCCGTTGCCCATTACCTGGATACGCACAAGGTTTCGGGACAGTCGTCACGGGGAATGATTGGTGGCATCCGCCGTCAACTAATCCGCATTGCACGCAGGCGGCACCGGGCCGATCTAGTGGCCCTACTTGACCATCCGATAGGTGAGCGTGCCCAGCATGCGAAAGCGGTTGCCCATGCCATTGACGCACTGCGGACCGCGCCTGAACCGGCTCCCAAGATCACTGATGACGTGAGCCTGTGGCTTTCTGCGCGTTCTGCAAATGCCCTGTACGCCCAAGATATCAAGACGCTGGCACAGCTGACTGTGCGGGTACCCCGGCGCAAACGCTGGTGGACTGCGGTTCCGGGCCTCGGTTCTCTAGGGGCACGTCAAATTGAAGCCTTCTTTGCAGCACATCCGCAACTGACTGATCGTGCACGTGAACTGATGGTCAACGAAACGGTGCAAGCGGTTGTTCCCTGGGAGCGCCTAAAAGTACCTGAAGAACTCAACGGATCAAGGGGGACCTTCCGTGGACCGCCATCCAGTTGCACGCTAAGCGCTGACAATGACTACGAAGCCGTGCAGGCATGGCTGGCACTGCACGAGTCCAGTGCGACAAAACGGGCCTATCGCAAGGAGGCCGAACGCATGATTCTGTGGGCAGTTGTTGAACGTGGACGTGCGCTGTCGTCGCTAACAACCGAGGACGCAACGGCTTACCGGGGGTTCCTGCGAAATCCCGCACCACGCAGTCGATGGGTAGGGTCACCACAAACAAGATTCTCTCCAGAGTGGCGGCCATTCTCGGCGGGTTTATCTCCCCGTTCGACGGCCTATGCCTTAAGCGTCATTGGTGCAATGTTTCGATGGCTGATCGAGCAGCGCTATGTGCTGGCCAACCCGTTTGGCGGCATCAAGGTGCGCGGTAGCACCCGCAGCACCCCCATGGATGAGGGGCGCGTGTTTTCCGAGGGTGAGTGGGCCATTATCCGAGCCGTTGCCAACGGACTGGAATGGTCCTACGGATGGAAGCTTGCGGCAGCGCAGCGATTGCGCTTCGTTCTGGACTTTGCTTATGCCACGGGCTTGAGATCCAGCGAGTTCGTGGGGGCCACCCTGGGGCAGATTGAAACGGATGCCCAGGGAGACCATTGGTTCAAGCTAGTCGGCAAGGGCAGCAAGGCAGGCAAAGTGGCCTTGCCCCCGCTGGCCCGGGTGGCGCTGGATCACTACCTGATGCAGCGCGGTGTGCCAACCACCCCAGCCATGTGGAAGCCGTCTACCCCGCTCATTGCTGACCTGCAGGCCGGGAACGGTCAGAACCGTATCACTTCGACCCGGCTATGGAACGTCACCAAGCGATTTTTCGTGACAACTGCCGACGTCATTGAGGCCGAATCGCCAAAGACTGCCGAAAAGTTGCGCCGCGCAAGTCCACACTGGATGCGACACTATCTACCCAACCGGACTATGTCTTGCAAATCACAAATAGTCTGATTTTGCGCACGAACTGCTGATTTTTTTCCCGACATAGTTTTGACTCCTGCAACAACCCCTATGAGGGAAAGGAGTCTGCCGTGAATTACGCCATCAATGACCGGATTGTTCTGTCGCTCGTGCCGCAAGGACCAATTGCTGCCTACCTGGATTCGTTTTCAAATTCGTTGATGGCACTGGGCTACGAACCTCATTACATTCATCAGCAGGTTTGGCTTGGTGCGTGTTTCAGTCAATGGCTTAAGCAGACCGGCGTACGGTTGCGTGGCGTTTCTTCGACGCATGCCGAGCTTTATCTGCGACGCCGGTATCGACACCTACGGCCGCGGCGAGGTGATGCTGCGGGGCTCAGGAGCCTTGTTGATTTTCTGCGCCACCAGGGCGCGATTCCAGCGCAGAAGGTTGCCTCTCGTCGTTTGACCCCAGTTGAGCGCTGCGCAAAGGCGTACGAGGAATACCTGCGTGATGCGCGCGCCTTGGCCAAGGCCACGGTCATCAACTACCTTCCGTTCATTCACGACTTTCTGCGCGACTGCTTCGGAAGTGGAGAAGTCACGCTTTCTCGCCTTGATGCCGGCGATGTAGTGCGATTTGTTCAACGGCAAGCGCCACGTCTGCACATGAAGCGAGCCAAGTTGATGACTTCTGCGTTGCGCTCGTTTTTGAACTACGCACGGTATAGCGGCGATGTAACACTGGATCTGGCGGCCGCAGTGCCGGTTGTGCCGAATTGGTCAATGACTTCGGTCCCGCGTGCAATTGGGTCGGACCAGACACGAGAGTTGCTGGCCAGTATTGATCGTCGTACCGCGATCGGTCGCCGGGACTACGCGGTATTGCGCCTTCTGGCGAGACTGGGTTTACGTTCCGGTGAGGTTGCCTTCCTCAATCTCGAGGATATTGACTGGAATGCCGGTCGATTGAGCGTGTGCGGCAAGACCGGACAACGCAGTGATTTACCGTTATCGCCAGAGGTTGGCAAAGCGATCGCCGCCTATCTGAGACGTGGGCGGCCACAAAGCACCAGTCGTCGCGTCTTTCTGCGGGCCAAAGCACCAAACGATGGATTCCGAAGTGCTTGCGGTGTCGGATCCATTGTTCAGCATTCGCTGGAGCGCGCCGGAATTCAGACCCCAACCAAAGGAGCCCATCAGTTTCGTCATGGACTGGCCTGCGAGATGTTGCGCCGGGGCGCCTCGCTCAGTGAGATTGGCCAATTGCTGGGTCATCACCATCCACAGACAACGAAGATCTACGCGAAGGTCGATATCAATGCGTTACGGACGTTGGCCGTGCCTTGGCCGGGAGGTGTGCGATGAACACCCTGCGGCAAGCCGTTCATGCATATCTACGAATGCGACGCGATCTGGGATTCAAGCTAAGGGAGGCTGGCAAGGCATTGTTGGACTTCAGCTCTTTCATGCGGCGGCGTAGGGCTCCCTATATCACCCAGGCGTTAGCCCTGAAGTGGGCTCAGCAACCTGCGAACGTCCAACCGGCCACTTGGGCACAACGACTGAGTTTCGTTCGAGGATTTGCGCGATATCGCAGCGCCACCGATCCGCGCACACAGGTCCCGCCACAGGGTCTGCTGCCGTATCGGCCGCACCGAGCACGTCCCTACCTTTACTCCGACGATGAAATCCGCAGGCTACTTCAGGCCGCACTCGACATGCACTTGCGCTATGAGAGTGGCAAATTGCTGCCCTGGGTCTACTATTGTCT
>CAJASG010000149.1 GCA_903944555.1 uncultured beta proteobacterium | reverse complement strand
CGTTCCTGTCGGCGAGCAACAATCGCCTTTGCAATTGCCCCAGCAAACCGTTCTTCGCCATATTCACGTATCACCTCCGCGATCTGATTAACTTCAGCTGTTTCCAGCCATTGGGCCACGCTCTCTCCGCGTGTCGTGTCCATGCGCATATCCAGCGGTCCTTCAAACCGGAAGCTGAATCCGCGCACGGGGTTGTCAATCTGGGGAGAGCTCACACCCAAATCCATCAAAACGCCAGCCAAACTGCCAGACGGCAACTCGCGCAAATGCGAAAAACCCTCATGGCGAATGGAAAAACGGGGGTCCTGAATGGCAACGGACTGCGCTACGGCATCCGGATCACGGTCAAAAGCGATGAGTCGCCCAGCAGGGGCAAGACGCGACAGGATGAGACGGGAATGCCCACCTCGCCCGAAGGTCGCATCGACGTAAGTGCCATCGGCTGCGCCCGCATACAGGTCGTCGCCATCATTGAACAGCGCATCGACCGCTTCGTTCAACAATACCGTGGAGTGGATCCAAGGAGTTTCCACTGACATACCTTAGAAGGAAAAATCCTTGAATGCATCCGGCAACTCGCCTTGCTTGAAGACGGCCTCTTTGGCATCGTAGGTTGCCTTATCCCACAACTCGAAATAAGTACCCATCCCCATTAGCCACGCATCCTTGCCTAAACCAGCGGCCTCGCGCAGCTCAGGCGACACCAGCACGCGCCCAGTGCCATCCATCTCCACGTCCATGGCGTTACCAAGGAAGAAGCGTTTCACCCACTGCGCAGATTGGGGCATGGCGGCGATGCCGGTGCGAAATTTCTCCCATTCCGGACGGGGAAACACCCACAGGCATCCATCAGGATGCTTGGTGATGGTCAAGAGGCCTGCCGCCGTCGCACTCAGGACGTCACGGTGCCGGGTCGGAACAGAGAGCCGACCTTTTGCATCCAGACTGAGAGACGAAGCCCCTTGAAACACGACAGAACACCCCTTTTTTACGCACACAAGTCAGAAACGGCAACTCAAGGGCACTTTTCACCACTTAATTGCACTTTTTTGCACTGTATCAGTAAAACAAGGACTTGCAAGGGGCTTGCAACAATTTTTTCCAATGAAATCAAGGACTTAGAAGCGATTCCGCAGGTTGCGAAACCGCAAAAATCGTTCTAAATTAAGGACTTAGCACACGTTATGAAAGTGATGCTTGAAGCGATGTCAGCGAATGACCCTGTCGACGATTACAAAATGTAACGTGAAAGATCTTCGTTTTGGCTGAGTTCACCCAACCGCGCGTCGACATAAGGGCCGTCAATCAAAATGGTCTTACCAGACAAAGATGTGGCATCAAAACTAACATCGTCTAGTAGGCGCTCCATCACCGTCGCCAGGCGTCGGGCACCAATATTCTCGGTGCGCTCATTCACTTCGAACGCAATTTGTGCCAACCGGGTAATGCCATCAGGCGTGAACTCAAGCGCCACGGACTCCGTGGCCAGCAGCGCCTGGTATTGCTTCATGAGCGAGGCGTGGGTTTGGGTGAGGATCGCTTCAAAGTCCTTGACCGACAGCGACTGCAACTCTACACGTATCGGAAAACGCCCTTGCAATTCAGGAATCAGGTCGCTGGGCTTGCTCAGATGAAAGGCCCCGGATGCCACAAACAAAATATGGTCTGTTTTGACCATGCCGTACTTTGTAGACACCGTGGTGCCCTCGACCAATGGCAAAAGGTCGCGTTGCACGCCCTGGCGGGACACCTCGGCACCGCTGCCTTCGCTGCGGGAGGTGACCTTGTCAATCTCATCGATAAACACAATGCCGTTTTGCTCCAGCATATGCAAGGCCTGGGCCCTGATATCGTCCTCGTTCACCAGCTTGGCAGCCTCTTCGTCGATCAGCACCTTCAGCGCCTCAGCGATCTTCAGCTTGCGTGTCTGGCGTTTGGCTTGCCCGAGCTGGCCAAACATGCCGCGCAATTGCTCGGTCATCTCCTCCATGCCTGGTGGGCCCATGACCTCTAGTTGCGGCGCCGACTGCGCTACATCAATTTCAATCTCGCGATCCGCCAGCTGCCCCTCGCGCAGCTTCTTGCGAAAGGTTTGCCGTGCGGTACTCTCTGGCGTATCCGCCGCCTGTACCACCCCAAACTCCACCCGGGGCTGCGGGATCAGGATATCCAGAATGCGGTCCTCCGCCGCATCTTCCGCACGTGCACGCACCTTGCGTTTTTCCGACTCGCGTGTTTGCTTGACGGCTATGTCGGCCAGGTCGCGAATGATGGCATCCACGTCTTTTCCGACGTAACCGACCTCGGTGAACTTGGTGGCCTCCACCTTGATGAACGGTGCATCCGCCAAACGCGCGAGGCGGCGGGCAATCTCGGTTTTACCGACGCCGGTGGGCCCGATCATCAGGATGTTCTTGGGCGTGATCTCCGCCCGCAGCCCTGGCTCCACTTGCTGCCTGCGCCAGCGGTTCCGCAAGGCAATCGCCACAGCCCGCTTGGCCTGGCTCTGCCCCACAATGTGCTTATCCAGTTCAGCAACGATTTCTTGAGGCGTCATAGCGTTTCGATCGTGTGGTTCATGTTGGTGTAGATACACAGCTCACCGGCAATCTCCAGGGACTGCTTCACAATGTCCGTGGCCGACAACTCCGTATGGTTCAACAGCGCAATGGCTGCGGCCTGCGCATACGCCCCGCCAGACCCAATGGTCACAATTCCGTTTTCAGGCTCCAGCACGTCACCATTGCCCGTGATGATGAGCGAGGCTTCCAAATCAGCCACCGCCAGCATCGCCTCCAAGCGGCGCAGCACCCGGTCCGTGCGCCAGTCTTTGGTCAATTCAATCGCGGCGCGAACCAGGTGACCCTGGTGCTTTTCCAGCTTGGCTTCAAAGCGCTCGAACAAGGTAAACGCATCGGCGGTTGCCCCCGCAAAACCAGCCAAAACTTTGCCGTGATGGAGTTTGCGCACCTTGCGGGCCGTCCCCTTGACCACGATGTTCCCAAGGGTCACTTGCCCATCGCCGCCAATGGCAACCTGCATGCCTTGGGGGGTTTTGCGCCGCACGCTGATGATGGTGGTGCCGTGAAATTGTTCCATGAAATCCTAGATTCGGGCGTTTGCCCTAAATGCAAGTAAATGCGTCACAGCCCCGGAGTTCGCACACTAAATCAAATGGAGCGAGGAACCACACGGGCGTGTTCATTGATACCGATGACGTTGAAGAAGGCAGCCACCAGCCGGTGAACCCCTTGAAACTGGACATTGCACCCCTCTGACTGTCGCATGGCGACCCAATTGAGTATGCTTCCAGCGGCGGAAAAATCAACGCGCACTAGACCATGGCAGGAAACCGAAATCAGCTCCCCACTTTTGAAGCCCCCACCACCGGCGAGTGCTAGCGTTGCGTCGCCCAACACATCTCCACGCAACTCCAGGGTATCGGCTGACGCCTGATCCAACCCCATGGGGACAGTGGCCGCCAAGCTCTGAGCCACACCCTGCGCTGCGTTAACGGTTTCAAACTGGCAGCGCGCTGACGCCCATGCGGGCGGTGATACTTCATACGTCACGCAATAGTCCAGCGCAGCCAACTCGAACTCGTCTTGCAACTGCATCGTGCGCAACACATCCAGACGGACGGTCCACCAAGCGGAGCTCACACCGCGATCCCCCGATGGCATCATGGCGCGCAAGGTCTGCACCAGTCGCGCACCACCGCTAAAACACAAGGCAACGGGTTCGTCACACAGACTGCCGAACAAGCCACCCAACAAAGGCATGGCATCGCTCGAAATACTGGCCAAACGCCCCCAACCCAAATGCCAAGGCATGGGGTGAGAGGACATGACATCGCGCAAATCCTCCATCGCATGGACCGTCAAATCAGCGGGGCACTCCCACAATGCAACGGGGAGCATGGCCGCATCCGCAGCTCCATAGCCCACAGCACCCACAGGAGTCGCCACCCCGGCGGCCCGCTGGCCCCGGGAGGTGGCAATCGACTCCCACTGCGGCACAACGCGGTCAAAACGATAACCAAACTCAAGCACCGCTTGATCGAACTTGACGCGGCTATCGGTTGCCCGGTAGAAATCCAGCAAGGCAGCAGCCCAGGAGGCCGCGACATCGGGCAGAATCGCCTCGCCTCGCAAAGCGTCCAGCAGCCCACTTTCGGCACCGGTATCGTCGCCGTTGGCAAATCGAATGGCCGCCTCCTCGAGTTCGGGGTCCGTGGCCATGTCGTCGGCATCAATGGCAAACAACTCAGAGGTGGAGAACGCGACATCCCGCCCATCGTACCGACCGTTCACACCGCCGACAGAAGGTGGGGCCGCAGCGGGCGCCGCCCCCACCCCCATCTCGGTCACAGTGAATTCCGCTCCGTTGCCGGAGTACTCCGCATTTTGCGTCGTATCGAAACTTCCATGTGTTGGGGCCCCAGGGTGCTCCGTGTCGACAGCGCCGGGCTCGCTGGACGGCGGCAATGGGCTTTCCGCAGAACCCGCAGCGTGCGCATTGGCAGACTCCTGCTTGCCCTTCCACCACTGCTTGGACATCTGCGCTTCTATTTCATCGATCTTTTTGAGCGTGACCGCTCGGCCGTCCGGGTCGGTCGCCATGCTGGTCTGGAAAACAGAAGGACGCACCAAGCCCCCCATGCCAGAGGCTTCGCGGCTGCGCAACTTTCGCAATTGATCAAACTCGCGGCGGCGGACAAAATCATTTTGTCGCTTGCGCTCAATCATGGCCTTCAGGGCCTGTTTGTCATAGCCGGCCTCAGCAGAGGGCTCGGGGCGATCCAGGTCCGACCAATCCTTCGTCGGATTGCGAACGAAAAGCGCCATCTTGGACAGCAAACCGAGACGATCGCTTTTTTCGGCCATAAATGAAACTTACTGGTGGGGCAGCAAAATCACAAGCTCAATATCAATCGCCAAACATCTTTTGTTTGAGTTCGCGACGCTGCTGCGCTTCCAACGACAGGGTTGCCGTGGGGCGGGCCAACAGCCGTCCGACACCGATCGCTTCACCGGTTTCATCGCAGTAGCCATAGTCATTGGAATCAATACGGCCAATGGATTGCTCGATTTTCTTCAGCAACTTACGCTCACGGTCGCGTGTGCGCAATTCCAGAGCATGCTCTTCTTCAATGGTGGCACGGTCGGCCGGATCGGGCACGACAGAGGTATCCTCGCGCAAATGCTCGGTGGTCTCGCCGGCATTGCTCAGAATGTCGCGCTTGAGGGTCACCAACTTCAACCGAAATGCCGCGAGTTGTGTTTCGTTCATGTACTCGGAATCGGGCATGGCCAACAACTCTGCATCGGTGAGTTGTGCGACGGGCGTAGTCTTCCAGTTGTCCACGAGTTTGGGATCTTTTTTGATCGCCATGGGGAGTACCGGAGCCGCGACAAAAGAGGGTGCCGCCTGGCCGTAACTCGCTTTGGCAGCAGTGGAGGCCACCGCCTGCGCCATGGATGGCACGGTCAATTGCGCCAGACGTGACGACGGACGCCCTGCTTTGGCGGGAGCCGCCACGGGGGTCGGGGACACGGAAGGCGTCACCGCCTTGACTACGGGTTGAATCACTTGCACTTGAGTTTTCGCCTTGGGAACCACGGTTTCTGGAACCGCTTTTACTGGATTTTTCGGAGCCGATTTGGCCACTGGTTTGACAACTGTCTTTTCTGCTTTCACGACCAATTTGGTCGGCGCCTTGACAATCGGCGCTTTGGCGGCAACGGGTACTGAAACCTTGACTACAGTTTTGCTGCTTGGCTTGGTCACGGGTTTGGGCTCAGCCTTTGCGGTGGTTTTGAAAACCGGCTTTGCCACCGGCTTGGTCGGTTTTTCGGCAGACTTGGCGGCAGGCTTTTCAAGCACCTTGCCCGTGGTCTTGGCATCTTTGGCCTTGGTTTCGTTCCCGGATTTTGTTTTCACTTCTTGTCTCCTGGCAGGTTTTTCCTGCACATGATCGGTGGCTACTGCCGCCCCACCGCCCGCCTTCAAAGGCTTGCCTGGTGGAGCTTCCCCGGCGCGCGAGTGTACAGGCTTACCCACCGGAAAACCCATTAGTTGCAAAATCGAGACAATCATTTGATCCCCAGACCGAAATTAGTAGGTGGCGTTAAACGCCAGCCAGCGATTGTTCCATGCCCTGCAAGAAGATATCCTGCGGCAAATCAATACCGATAAAGACCATTTTGCTGCCGCGCTTTTCACCCTCGGCCCATGCGGGCCCGAGATCGCTGCCCATTAACTGGTGCACGCCCTGAAAGATGACCTTACGCTCGGTGCCCTTCATATAGAGCACCCCTTTGTAGCGCAACATGCGTGGCCCATAGATATTGACGATGGCAGCCAGAAAATCCTCCAGCTTGGCGGGATCAAAAGCCCGGTCTGACTTGAAGACGAAGCTTTTGACGTCGTCATCATGGTGATGGTGGTGCCCGCCGCCCTCGCTGTGGGATGGGTGGTTGCAGTGCTCACCGGGCGCATGGTTATGCCCCTCGTGCCCGTGGTGCTCGTGCGCCTCCTCCTTGAGAAAGTCCGGGTCAATGTCCAATTTGGCATTGAGGTTGAACCCGCGCAGG
>CAJASG010000148.1 GCA_903944555.1 uncultured beta proteobacterium | reverse complement strand
CTACCCTACACCCTGACTTTCGGGAGCCTGCGTGTATTACCAAAAACTCATCTTGATCTGCGGCATGGTCGTCGCTGCTTGGTCGGCCCACGCCTTTCAAATCACCAGCCTGTCGCCACAGGGCGAAGTGGTCCGGGTGCGCCAGGTGGTGGCAAAATTTGACGACAGTGCGGTCAACTTTGGCGACCCCAAAGCGGCGGCCCCGTTGAGCCTGAGCTGCTCGGACGCCCAGGCCACCCAGGGGTCGGGCCGTTGGATCAGCGACCGCGTCTGGGCCTTTGAATTCGAGCGCGACCTGCCACCCGGCGTGACCTGCACCGTATACGTCAAACCAGGCACCAAATCGGCCAAAGGCGTAGAGCTGACAAGCGCAGCCAGCTATCAATTCAATAGCGGCGGACCCTTCGTGCAAACCATCCGCCCCTACCCGGGCAACCGCATCGACGAAGAACAGTTTTTCACGCTGCAGCTAAACGGCCCGGCCACACTGGCCAGTGTGCAGGCCAACGTGTGGTGTGCGGTAGACGGCCTGGGGGAACGGGTGGCGGTGCGCCTGGTTGACGGCAAAGACCGTGCGGCACTGCTCAAGGCACAGGGGCTGGAAGCGGACGCCGCCAAAGCGCCATTGGGTATCGTCACCCTGGCCTGCAACCGCCGACTTGCGCCCTCGGCCAAAGTGCAATTGGTCTACGGCAAAGGCGTGGCCACCCCGGGCAACGCGGGCACCCCCCATGGCGTGGCCAACTCGGTGGACAAAGTTTTCAACTTTTCAGTGCGTGAGCCCTTTGCCGCCAGCTTCAACTGCGAGCGAGAAAACGCCCAAGCCGCCTGCTTGCCGATTCGTGCCCTGGGTCTGAACTTCAACGCCCCGGTGGCCCGCAAATTGGCAGAAGGCATTCGGCTCAAGTCAGGCAAGAACAGCTTCAAGCCCGTCTTTACCCAAGACAGCGAAGATGGGGACAACGTCGTGAACGCAGTGTCGTTCCAGGCGGTGTTGCCCGAGCAAACCCAATTCACCATCGAGCTACCCCGGGACTTCAAAGATGCCTCGGGCCGCACCCTGCGCAACGCCGACAGCTTCCCCCTGAAAGTTGCCACCGGCGCCATGCCGCCCCTGGCCAAGTTTGCCGCCGCGCCCTTTGGCATTGTGGAGCGTTTTGCAGAGCCCAATGGCGTGGCGTTGCTGCCCGTCGCCCTGCGCAATGTGGAAGCTGCGCTGCAGGTCAAAGGCGGCAAGGTCAGCGACCTGAAACCCGGCACCGATGCAGAAATCATTGCCTGGTTTGCCAAGGTGCAGCGTTACGACAACTTCACCGTTTCGCGCCGCATGGCCGCTATGGATGTGAAACACGCCTTGCCCAAGTCGGTCAACGACTACGACAAAACCGAGGTACAGACCCGCATGCTGTCCCTGTTGCAAGGCCAGCCCAACGTCAAAACGCTGGACCTACCCACACCGATCAGTTCCGACCCGCGCCCGTTTGAGGTGGTGGGCATTCCCCTGTCACCCGGCTTTCATGTGGTGGAGATTGCCTCCCAAAAGCTGGGCACATCCTTGCTGGACGAGCGCCACGGTGCAGCACGCACCATGTTCGTCCGCACCTCGGCCCTGGTCACCAACCTGGGCGTGCATTTCAAGCTCGGGCGGGAGAACGCCGTGGCCTGGGTGACCACGCTGGACAAAGGCACACCGGTGGCCAACGCCCGGGTGCGGGTCTCTGATTGCCGGGGCCGCGAAGTGGCCAACGCCACCACCAACGCCCAGGGCATTGCCAACCTGAGCGGTATCTCCCCCACGGCCCCCACCTGCAACAACGAAAACAGCTACAGCCAGGCCTATTTTGTGAGCGCCCGCGCCACCAATGCTGGCGTAGACGACATGGCCTTCACCTGGAGCGACTGGAACAAAGGCATAGAGCCCTGGCGCTTCAACGTCCCCACCAGCCAAGCGCCCCGGCCAGATGAACGGGCCCACACCATTTTTGACCGCACCCTGTTGCGCGCCGGTGAAACCGTGTCGATGAAACACATTTTGCGCACCGAAACCTCAGCGGGCTTTGGTCTAACGAAGGCGCAACCCGTCACGTTGGTGGTGACCCACGTGGGCAGCGGCCAGCAGTACACCCAAGCCCTGGCGTGGCGCAAGACCGCCACCGGCGGCCAAAGCGCCGAGAGCAGCTTTGCCATACCACCTGGTTCCAAACTTGGGGTGTACGAGGTGGAACTGCGTGGGACCAGCAATGAACGCAACTTCAGTTCCGGCCAATTCCGCGTAGAAGAGTTTCGCCTGCCAGTGCTGGAAGGTCGCATCACCCCGACCGAGAAAAAAGCGCTGGTACATGTCACCACCGTGCCGGTGGATGTGCAGATCAACTACGTGGCCGGCGGCGGCGCCGCCCATCTGCCGGTGCGGGTGTCCGCGCTGGTACGTGGCAAGCACCTGAACTACAGCGACTTTGAAGCCTT
>CAJASG010000147.1 GCA_903944555.1 uncultured beta proteobacterium | reverse complement strand
GCACGTCAGTGAAACTGGCGGCAGGGCCGCTGTAGCCGGGCGTCATCTTGTCGGCAGGTACGCCGGTGGAGGCGCCGCAGGTTTCGGGCATGCCCCAGACCTCCAGCATCGGCCCGCCCAAGGCCAAGTACCAGCGGACCAGGTCGGGGGAAATGGGCGCAGCCCCCGTCACCAGAAAGCGGGCCCGGTGGATGCCAATGAGTTTGCGCACGTTGTTCAATGCAAGCCACTGTGCCACCGTGAACTTGATTTTCAGCCAAGCGCCCACGGATTGTCCCGCCAACACCCGGTCGGCAATGGCAGTGCCCACGCCGATGCCCCAGGCATAAGCCGCTTGCTGAATGAAGCCGGCTTCTTTCAGGGAGATCATGACACCCGAGTAGAACTTTTCCCACACGCGCGGTACGGCGGTGAATACCGTGGGGGCGATTTCGCGCACGTTCTCGGGGATGGTCTCGGGGTTCTCGACAAAGTTAAGTTTGGCGCCCGTGTACAGCGCAAAGTATTCACCGCCCATGCGCTCGGCAATATGGCACAGCGGAAGAAAGCACATGCGCTCGTCGCGCTCGTCTTGCGCGACCAGGGTGTTGAACCCGCGCACGGTGTACACCAATCCACTGTGGAGGTGCATTGCGCCCTTGGGCTTGCCCGTGGTGCCGGAGGTGTAGACCAATATCGCCAGGTCGTCCGGCTGGCAGGCCGCTGCGCGTTGTTGGAGCTCATTGGGGTGCGATGCCAGATAGGCCCTGCCCAAGACGCGCAAGGCGTCCAGGCTGATCACATCTGGATCGTCCAGATTGCGCAGGCCCTCCATGTCGAACACAACAATCTTGCGCAAACCGGGTAGATGCTTGCGGACCTCCAGTGCTTTGTCCAACTGCTCATCGTCCTCCACAAACAGCAGCACCGTACGCGAGTCTTCGCACAGGTAGTTCACTTGGGAGGGTGCGTCGGTCGGGTAGATTCCATTGGAAACACCGCCGCAGGACAGTACCGCCAGATCAGCCCAGACCCACTCGACGACCGTGTTGGCGAGGATGGAGGCGCACTCGCCCTTGGCAAAACCCAGGCTCATCAATCCGCCCGCGATTTCACTGACCGCGTCACCGGTCTGATTCCAGGTCCAGCTGCGCCACAACCCCAGGTGCTTTTGGCGCATCCAGATGTTGGGGCCGCGTTTGGCCACTGCGTTCCAGAACAGGGCAGGAATGGTCTCGCCCGGCAGCACGATGTTGTTGTTGGGCTGAATGCCGCTTAAATCCCAGAGTGTGGTCATGCTGTTAGCGCCATGTTTTTTTCTTCTTCCAGCGGCGCTCACCGCGCACGCCGTCTTCTTTCAAGCCCAGATAGAACTCCTTGATGTCGTCCTTCTCGCGCAGGTGGGCACACGTGTCCTCCATGACGATGCGGCCGTTCTCCAGCACATAGCCATAGTCCGAGGCGTTGAGCGCCATGTTGGCGTTTTGTTCCACCAGCAAAATGGTGGTGCCGCGCTCGCGGTTAATGCGCACCACGATCTCAAAAATCTCCTTGGTGAGCTTGGGCGAGAGGCCCAGGCTGGGCTCATCGAGCAAGATCAAATCCGGATTGGCCATCAGGGCGCGAGATATCGCCAGCATTTGTTGCTGACCACCCGAGAGCAGGCCAGCGTCTTGTGCGGCCCGCTCGCGCAGAATTGGAAAGTAGCCAAACACCGCCTCCATGTCATGCGCCACGCCATCGCGGTCAGAGCGGGTATAGGCTCCCATTTGAAGGTTGTCACGCACGCTGAGCAGGGGGAACACTTCACGCCCCTCGGGCACATGGCTCAGACCCTGCTGCACGATAAAGGCCGGGTCTTTGGCGGTGATGTCATTACCCTTGAACTCGATAGACCCTTTGCGCGGATCGAGGATGCCAGAGATGGTTTTCAAAATCGTGGTCTTGCCCGCGCCGTTGGAGCCCAGTACCGTGGCAATTTCTCCCCGGCGCACCTGCAGGCTGACGCCGCGAATGGCCTTGATGGGGCCGTAGGCGCTCTCGACATTGAGCAGCTTGAGCACCGGCAAATCGCTGATGGGGGGTGGCGATGGGCTCATGCGGCCTCCCTTGTGCTGTCTTGTTCCAACGGTGTCCGGCGCAATGAAGACACGTCGTCGATCGAGCCTAGGTAGGCCTCGATCACGCCGGGGTCGTTTTGTACCTCGCGCGGTGTGCCCATGGCCAATACTTCACCCTGGTTCATGGCCAGCACCCGGTCCGATACTTTGGAGACCAGGCTCATGTCATGTTCCACCATCAGTACGGTAATGCCGAGTTCGTTTTTGATGTCCTGAATCCAGAAGGCCATGTCGTCGGTTTCCTCGACATTCAAGCCGCTGGACGGCTCATCAAGCAGTAGTAGCTTGGGCTCGGTGCACAGGGCGCGGGCCATTTCCACCACTTTGCGCACACCGTAGGGCAGCCCTGCTACAAAGGTGTCCCGGTAATGTTGCAAGCCCAAGAAATCGATGACTTCTTCCGCTTTTTCCCTTGCTAACAGCTCGGCCTCACGGGCCTGGGCGGTGAAGAACAGGTCGCGCCATACGCCGGTTTTGCGGTGCGTGTGGCGCCCAATCAAAAGGTTGTGCAGGACGGAGGCGTGCTCGAAGAGTTCAATGTTCTGAAATGTCCGGGCAATGCCCAGCGCTGCCACATCTTGTGGCGCTTGCTCGGTCAGTTTGATCAACCCATTTGGGCCCCGGTAATCGATCTCGCCCATGGTGGGTGTATAGATGCGACTGATCAGGTTGAAGACGGTGGTCTTGCCGGCGCCGTTGGGTCCAATCAGGGTGAAGACCTCGCCCTGTTTGACATCAAAGCTGACGTTGTTGACGGCCAGCACCCCGCCGAAGCGGACGCTGAGGTTTTTGGCGGATAAAAGGGTGTCGGTCATTTCAGGCGATCCGATTTCTGGAAGGATTTTTGCCGCTTGAACATGCCTTTGCGGTAGAACGGGAACATCTGTAGGTAGGTGCGTATCTTCAGCCATCGTCCATACAAGCCCATGGGCTCAAACAGCACAAAGGCAATTACCACCACACCGTACACCACGCCTTGCAGGCCAGGGGCTTGTCCGATTGCGGCGGGCAAGTAGTCTTTCACCATGGCGATCGCTTGCGGCATGCTGATCAGGAAGATCGCACCTAAAAAGGCACCGTGTACCGACCCAGCGCCGCCAATCACGATCATCAGCAACAGATCAATGGACTGCAAAATATTGAACTGGTCGGGCGAGATGAATTGCAGCTTGTGCGCATACAAGGCTCCGGCGATTCCGGCCAGCGCGGCGGACAGCGAAAAAGACAAGGTCTTGTAGTACGCCAGATGGATGCCCATGCTTTGCGCGGAAATTTCGGAGTCCCGTATTGCCACAAAGGCCCGCCCGGTGGGTGAGCGCAGCAAGTTGAGAATGCCCAGTGTGGCCAACACTGTGATGACCAGGCACAGCCAGTAGAACTGGTCACCGGTTTCCAGCACCCAGCCAAACATGTCGGGTTTCTTGATATGAATACCTGCGTTACCACCGGTGACGGACTCCCAGCGTGCCAGTACCTCTTCCACAATGAAGCCAAACGACAGAGTGGCCATACCGAGGTAAATGCCCTTGACGCGCAGCGCGGGCAAACCCACGACCAGGCCCACCGATGCCGACAAGCCCGCCGCACAGGCCAGCGCAATAGGAAAAGGCACGCCCATATTGGTCAAGACCGCTTGCGTGTACGCACCGACGCCCAGAAAGGCCGCGTGGCCCAAGGAGAATAGGCCAGTGAAACCTGCCAGCAGCATCAGGCCCAAGCCGGCAACCGAATAAATCAGGACAAAGGTGAGTTGTGCCAGCCAGTACTCGGCAAACAGCCAAGGGGCCGCCACCAATAAGAGCATCAGTGCGCCATACCAAAAGACATGCCCACCATGTTTAGCAAGATTGATGTCTTGCCCGTAATCGGTTTTAAATATAAATCTCATACTTTTTTGCGTAGCTTTTCGCCAAACAAACCGTTGGGTTTGACCATGAGCATGACGAGCACCACAACGTAGGCGGCAATGTCCTTGACACCATCCGGTAGGTAAAACCCCGAGAAGGACTCGACGATGCCAATCAGTAGCCCGCCCACAATGGCGCCGGGCAAGCTGCCGAAGCCGCCCACAACTGCGGCGGGAAAGGCCTTGAGTCCAATGAAGCCCATGTTGGCGTGTACAAACGTGATGGGCGCCAGCAGCAAGCCCGCAATCGCCGCCACTGCGGCAGCTAGGCCCCAGGCAATGCCATTGAGTCGCTGCACTGGTATACCCATGTAATAGGCGGCCAGCTGGTTTTGGGATGCAGCTTGCATCGCAATCCCCAGCTTGCTGTACCGAAACAGGGCAAACAGCAGCACGCACAACACGCCGGTGGCGCCAATCACCACCATGTGCTCGACATTCAGCACCAGCGCACCGACGCCGAATTCGTTGCCGCCGAATTTCCAGATCTCGTCTTTGTAGGGTACGGGCAGGGCCTGGGTATCGGTGCCGATGCCGGGAATCATGGTGATCAAGCCGCGTGCCACGTAGCCAATGCCAATCGTCAGCATCACAATGGAAAACGCGGGCTGTCCCAGAATTGGCCGTATCACGATGCGTTCCAGTAGCACGCCAAACGCCGCCATGCCCAGGATGGCACTGGCAACGGCAAGCCAATAGGGGAAGCCCAGCATGGTCATGCCGACCAGCCCGCCAAAAGCGCCCAGCATCATCAGTTCGCCTTGGGCGAAGCTAACGGTTTCGGTAGCCTTGTATATGAGCACAAAGCCCAGCGCAATCAGGCCGTAGATGCACCCTTGTGCGACACCGCTGATCAGCAATTGAAGAAACTGCACATGGTCTCCTGTTGTTCTGACTATGGTTATAGCGGGAGCTTTGGAAATCCTTGATAGGGTTGTCACTGATTACATGTCGCTCTTGGGACTATTTAATCGGTTCCCTATGACAGTCTCAGTAGAAACCAGAAGAGACGGCGCGGTGACAGCGGCACGGTGCGCCTGCCGCGCTTGATTGGCATGGGCCGTTGCAATCCGCTTTTCAGCGGGTGCTGGTCGTCATGGGAAATTTTGAGTCAAATCGGCCTCTAGCCCCCGTGGATCCTGCGCAAGCAGCTACTAATTAGATAGCGGCTGCAGGGTCCATCTTGGGGATTTCGCGCGGCTTGCCATTGTCGTCGATGGCCACGTAGGTGAGGGAGGCTTCCGTGACCTTGATGTACTGGCCCTGGCGGCTGAAACGCTCCGCGTAGACCTCCACCTTCACCGTGATGGAAGTGCGTCCGATGCGGCTGACCTTGGAGAAAATCGACAGGATGTCGCCCACCCGCACCGGCTGCTTGAATACAAACTCGTTCACAGCCACGGTGGCCATGCGCCCCTGTGTGTAGCGTGCCGGAACCACCGAGCCCGCCAGATCAACCTGCGCCATCACCCAACCGCCAAAGATATCGCCATTGGCATTGCAGTCGCCCGGCATGGGAATGACTTTGAGCACCAGGTCTTGGTCGGTCGGCAATTGCACGGAGGCGGGGCTTGAGTTGTCAGACATGGGCAGGGTCCTGTGAAGTGGTCAGCCGGGATTGTCGCCCATGTGCGCGAGCGGGCCAGGTGCGAACCCGGAACGCACTAGACTGGCCGGCAGCATGTCCCTATCTTTTGCAAGGCGCTCTTTCTGACGCAATCCATTCCTTACAACGGTCGCCTGGTCGGCTGGCTGTCGTTGGCCCAACTCATCAGTTGGGGCAGTATTTTTTACACCTTCGCCCTGATCATGGAGCCGGTGGAGCATGCGCTGGGCCTGAGCCGGCTGGAGACGTCGCTGGCCTTCAGCCTGGCCTTGTTGGCCGAAGGATTACTGGCCTACCCGGTGGGCCGCTGGATTGACCGGGGCCATGAGCGCGCCGTGATGGTGGCCGGCTCGGTGCTGGCGGGTGTGTGCTTGGTGCTGCACGGCCAGGTGCGCAGTGCGCTGGGGTTTTATGCGGTGTGGGTTGGCCTGGGCGCCGCCATGTCGGCCATTTTGTATTCACCGGTGTTTGCCGTGGTGACCCGGCGCTTCCCCCATGACTTTCGCCGCGCCATCATCACCATGACGTTTTTGGGTGGCCTGGCCAGCACCGTGTTCATTCCACTGACCGCCTGGTTGATCTCGGAGTGGGGGTGGCGCGTGGCTTTGACCAGCCTTGGCGTTCTGCATCTGCTGGTGTGCGCCCCGCTGCACGCTGTAGTCCTGCGGGACGCGCCCCCGGCGCGTGTGTCGGCTCCCGAAGCACCGCACCAGGCGCCCCAAGGCCTGTCGCAGCTCGTTCGCAGTGCCCCGTTTTTATGGGTGAGCTGCTTTGTCATTTTGATGACCGCCGCCTCGTCGGCGCTGCCTGCCCACATGATCAGCTTGCTACGGGAAAACGGTTTGAGCGAGACCTGGGTGATTGCCGTGCCTGCCTGTATCGGCCTGTTTCAAGTGCTGGGCCGGGTGCTGCTGTACTTCTTTGAGCACCACTTTGATTTGCACCTGGCCAATCGCCTGATCCCGGGGCTGATTCCCCTGGGGCTGGCTGCCTTGCTGGCGGCGCCCTTGGCCGGACCGTGGCATATGGCGGTGGTGATGGTGTTTGTGGTGCTGTTTGGCATGGGCAACGGCATGCTGACCATTGTGAAAGGCACGGCCATGGCGCAGTACGTCAGCCGCGAACACGTGGCCACCCTCAACGGCGCCTTGGGGCTGCCGCTGGCCTTGGCCCGCGCCGCAGCGCCGCTGCTGCTCGGCTGGATGTGGACCCCTGCGTCCGGTTACACCCCCGGGGTTTGGCTGCTGCTGGTGACCACGGTGGTGGGTGTGCTCGCGCTGGCATGGGCGCAGCAGCACGCCCAGAGCGCAAAACCACCGTTGCCGCGATAATCAGCTCACCACCGGCGGCTGTTTCTCAGTCAAGCCCCTCCGCCAAGCCGCCCAAACCCCTGCAAGTAGGATAGTTGCCCATGCGCCCTAACGGCCACCCTGTTTCCGCCGACATGGCTTTATCTGCTGCTGCCACCCCTTCCGCGACCAAATCCGACTGGACCACGCTGCGCCGCCTGTTCCCCTACCTGTGGATCTACAAGTGGCGGGTGATGGCTGCGCTGGCCTTCATGATTGGCGCCAAACTGGCCAACGTGGGGGTGCCGGTGCTGTTGAAAAACCTGATCGATGCCATGACGCTCAAGCCCGGCGACCCCCTGGCTTTGGTGGTGGTGCCCGTGGCACTGCTGTTTGGCTACGGGGCCTTGCGCTTGTCGACCTCGCTGTTCACAGAGTTGCGGGAGCTGGTGTTTGCCAAAGCCACGGCCGGAGCCTCGCGCAGTATTTCGCTGGAGGTCTTTCGCCATTTGCACGCCCTGAGCCTGCGGTTCCATCTGGAGCGCCAAACCGGTGGGCTCACGCGGGATATTGAACGCGGCACGCGTGCCGTCAACTCGCTGATCAGTTATTCGCTGTACAGCATCATCCCCACGCTGATCGAGGTGACCTTGGTGCTGACGCTGTTGGCGGTCAAGTTTGATGTGTGGTTTGCCTGGATCACCATCATTGCGCTGGTGTTTTACATCAGCTTCACCATTGTGGTGACCGAGTGGCGCACCCAATTCCGCAAGAAGATGAACGAGATGGACTCCACGGCCAACAGCCGCGCCATCGACTCGCTGTTGAATTTTGAGACGGTCAAGTACTTCAACAACGAGGAGTTCGAGGCCCAGCGCTACGATGAAAACCTGGAGCGCTACCGCCGCGCCTCCGTCAAAAGCCAGACCACGCTCAGCCTGCTCAATACCGGGCAACAGCTCATCATTGCCGCCGGTCTGGTGGCCATGTTATGGCGCGCCACCCAGGGCGTGGCCGATGGGCGCATGACGCTGGGTGACCTGGTCATGGTCAATGCGTTCATGATCCAACTCTACATTCCCCTGAACTTTTTAGGCGTGATCTACCGCGAGATCAAGCAAAGCCTGACCGATCTGGACAAGATGTTCACGCTGCTGGAGCGCGAACGCGAAATTGCCGATGCGCCCCATGCAACGCCTCTGCATCTGGCGGCGGGTGGTGGCGACGCCAGCGTGCGCTTTGAGCACGTCACGTTTTCCTACGACCCCAAACGCACCATCCTGCACGACATCAGTTTCGAGATTCCTGCGGGCAAAACGGTGGCGGTGGTGGGTCCTTCGGGTTCCGGCAAGTCAACGCTGGCGCGTTTGTTGTTTCGTTTTTACGATGTGCAACAAGGCGCGATTGTGATTGCGGGGAAAAACATCAAGGACGTGACACAGGCTTCGGTGCGCCAAGCGATTGGCATCGTGCCGCAAGACACCGTGCTGTTCAACGACACCGTGGAATACAACATTGCGTACGGCAAGCCCGGCGCCACCCGGGCCCAGGTCGAAGAGGCCGCTCGTGCGGCACGCATTCACGCCTTCATCAATGCGTCGCCCAAGGGCTACGACACCATGGTGGGCGAGCGCGGACTGAAGCTGTCAGGGGGCGAAAAACAGCGCGTGGCCATCGCCCGCACTCTGCTCAAGAACCCGCCAATCCTGATTTTTGACGAAGCCACATCGGCGCTGGACTCGGCCAACGAGCGCGCCATTCAGACCGAGCTGCAAAGCGTGGCCCAAAACAAGACCACGCTGGTGATTGCGCACCGTCTCTCCACCGTGGTGGATGCACACGAAATTTTGGTGATGGACGCCGGACGGATTCTGGAACGCGGCACCCACGCAGAGCTGCTGGCCGCCAACGGCCGTTACGCCCAGATGTGGGCCCTGCAGCAGAGTGCCGAATAGCGACCGCTGTGACCACTACACTGCAACCTTTGTCCAACGACCCCACCAAGTAGCCATTGAACCCATGGAAATTTTCACGCTGTTGACCTTGCTCGCTGTGGGCGCGTACATCCTCAAGACCAGGGATCAAAAAAGGCGAATTCATTTGTTGGGCAGCTATTTGGGGAAGTACCAGATCGAGAAGTTGATGGAAAGCCTGACCGATGGCTACCTGCGAGCTCTGGGCGAGGACGACTTGGAGCGGCGAGCCCAGATCTGGAACATGCTGGACTCGGCCGAGGTGACCCTGTGCGAGCAGTTCAACCGCTTCGTGACCGAGTTTTCCAGCGTGGACGCGGCGCAAGTGCGTGTCAGCAAGCTGGCAGTGGCGCTGCCCTTTGCCGACCAGCTGTTCGCAAGTGCCACATTTGATTTGCACAAGGCTCTGGCCCTGCACGCGCAGGGCGTTAGCCGCACCGCAAAGAACAGCCTGGGTCAGTCGCAAAAGGACAAGGCGTTCACGCTGACGGCCGAGTTGTTCCTGATGCAGCACACCTGCCACTGGTATTGCAGATCCAAAACGGTCGCGTCTGCGCGGATGTTCGCGCGGCATAAAACGTCGTATGCGCAACTGCTGGAAGCGGTGTCCCCTGAGACGCGCAAAGCCTACAACGCACTGATTTCGAGTTGAATTTCCAACCATGTCCAAT
Source organism: uncultured beta proteobacterium (assembly GCA_903944555.1). Classification (GTDB taxonomy): domain Bacteria; phylum Pseudomonadota; class Gammaproteobacteria; order Burkholderiales; family Burkholderiaceae_C; genus Allorhodoferax. The sequence goes on along the minus strand of CAJASG010000147.1, from coordinate 3,620 downwards.
CACTTAAGTCGACTGAAGGACTTGTTCCTGGGGCGCCCGGCCCCCACGTCGGATCGTCAGCGGGCGATGGATTTGATTGCCGCTGTGGACGCTGGTGGCTTACCGCTCAACCCGGCGCGGGTCAATGACATTGCCCGCAAGCTGGGGCTGGAGGTCTCGACCACAGCGCCGGTGGAAGCAACCATTGCGCGCATCCGCACCGCATTAGCCTACAAAAGCCCGTAGTAGGTTTCGGCTGCGACGTTCAGTCCGCGCATAATTTGACCCATGGAAACCAAATGGCTCGAAGATTTTGTCAGCTTGGCTGAAACCCGCAGCTTCAGCCGTTCGGCGCAGTTGCGCCACGTCACCCAACCCGCGTTCTCGCGGCGCATCCAGTCGCTGGAGGCTTGGGCCGGTACCGATCTGGTGGACCGAAGCTCCTATCCCACGCGCTTGACCCCGGCGGGGGAAACCTTGTACGGGCAGTCGCTGGAAGTGTTGCAGGCATTGCAAAGCACACGCGCCATGCTGCGTGGGCATACGACAGCGGGGCAGGACGTGATTGAGTTTGCGGTGCCTCACACGCTGGCGTTTACGTTTTTCCCCGCTTGGGTGTCCGGCTTGCGTGAACAGTTTGGCCCGATTAAAAGCCGCCTGATCGCGCTCAACGTACACGACGCGGTGATGCGTCTGGTGGAGGGTAGTTGCGACCTGTTGATCGCCTACCACCACCCGTCGCAGCCCTACCAGTTGGACACCGACCGCTACGAGATGGTCAGCTTGGGCGAGGAGGTGGTGGCACCCTACGTCAAGCCGGATGCCAATGGTGCGCCCTTGTTTCAGTTGCCGGGCAAGGCCGGACAACCCCTGCCGTACCTGGCCTATGCCCCGGGAGCCTATTTGGGACAAATGGTGGAGCTGATACTCAAGCAGTCCGGCGTTGCAATCCACTTTGACCGGGTCTATGAGACGGATATGGCCGAGGGACTCAAGGCCATGGCACTGGAAGGGCATGGCATTGCCTTTTTGCCCCACAGCGCGGTCAAGAAGGACCTGCGCGCCAAGAAGCTGGTGAGTGCGGTGCCCGCGGGCATGGGCGGTATGCAAATCACCATGGACGTGCGGGCCTACCGCGAGCGGCCTTCGGGCAAGGAAGCCGGGAAATCCGGTGTGCACACCAACCACAGCGCTGGTGCGGCACCTAAGCGCAATGCCCAGTCCCTGTGGGACTATCTGCTGGCCCAAGCGGGGACAATACAACCATGACACAAACCATCACTCTGACCCGACCCGACGACTGGCATTTGCATGTGCGCGATGGCGATGCCCTGCGCACCGTGGTACCGCACACGGCGGCCCAGTTTGGGCGCGCCATCATCATGCCCAACCTGCGTCCACCGGTGACCACCGCGGCTGCTGCGTTGGCCTACAAAGAACGCATCCAGGCGGCAGTGCCGTCCGGGGTGCAGTTTGAGCCGCTGATGACGCTGTACCTCACCGACAACCTGCCCGCTGACGAAATCAAGCGCGCCCGCGATGCCGGTGTCGTGGCGGTCAAGCTGTACCCGGCGGGCGCCACCACCAACAGCGACGCTGGGGTGACCGACCTGCGCAAGACCTACAAAACCCTGGAAGCCATGCAGCGCGAGGGCTTGTTGTTGTTGGTGCACGGCGAGGTCACGTCGCCAGACATTGACCTGTTTGACCGCGAAGCGGTGTTCATTGACACCCAGTTGATCCCGCTGCGCAGGGATTTGCCGGAGCTAAAGATCGTGTTCGAACACATCACCACCCGTGAGGCGGCGCAGTATGTGCAGGCCTCGGACCGCTTTACCGCGGCCACCGTCACGGCCCACCATTTGCTGTTCAACCGGAACGCCATCTTCACCGGGGGCATTCGCCCGCACTACTACTGCCTGCCGGTGCTCAAGCGCGAAACCCACCGCCAGGCCCTGGTTCAGGCTGCCACCAGCGGTTCGGGCAAGTTCTTTTTGGGCACCGACAGTGCGCCGCACCCGGCCCATTTGAAGGAACACGCCAGCGGCTGCGCCGGTTGCTACACCGCCCACGCGGCCATGGAGTTGTATGCCCAGGCGTTTGACGCAGCGGGAGCCTTGGACAAGCTAGAAGGCTTTGCCAGTTTTTACGGTGCCGACTTTTACGGCTTGCCGCGCAACACGGGGCGCATCAGCTTGCGCAAAGAGAGCTGGACCGTGCCCGAAGGCTTTGCCTTCGGCGAAGCTGTGTTGAAGCCCTTGGGCGGTGGCGAAGCGTTGCCATGGCGCATGGTTTAGAGGCGATTGACTGGATGGCGCCCTGGCTGGACCTGTGGCGCACCTCCGGTGAGTGCGTTGCGGCTGGGGCCAATTCCGGGTTGGCCGTGGCCGCGGCGCTCAACACCATGGAACCATGTCCAGTCAGTTTTGTGCCGCAAGCCGACCTGCCCGAAGGCGAGGCCTATGAGGCCTTTATCTTTCGCACCGGCCAAGTCCCCACCCGTGACGGGCTGCACGACTTCTTCAATGGCCTGTGCTGGCTGAAGTTTCCCCAAACCAAGATCAAGCTGAACCAGCTGCAGGCGGCGCAGATTGCCCGCACCGGCATTCAACCGGTACGCGGCCCGGCCCGCGATGCGCTGACCGTGTTTGACGAGAATTCGGCGGTGTTGCAAGCCCCCGATGCCTTGTGGGATGCCTTGCAGGCCAAAGACTGGCATAGCCTGTTTGTGACACTGCGCCCGCTGTGGCAAGAGTCGCAGTTGATCCTGTTTGGACACGCCTTGGTGGAGAAGCTGGTTTCACCACGAAAATCAATGACAGCCCACGTGTACCGTGCGCAAGCAGCTAGCAATTCGATAGCAGATATTGACGCCTGGCTGGCCGCAGACTTGACTGCCGACAAGCTGGCGGGCAAACCCTTTGCGCACTTGCCGGTGTTGGGGGTGCCGGGCTGGTGCGCTGCCAATGAAGATCCCGCGTTTTATGCGGACGTTAGCGTTTTTAGGCCTGCCAAGAAACCCTGACAGGACCCCAAAGGCCATAAGTTTTGCGGGGTTGGAGCGCGCTGTCGCATTGAAATCGGGCTAAACGCCTATACCATTCGCCCCCAAGACCCTCAGTTTTCGAGGGTGGTACTGATTGAGAGGAAATCATGAAACGTATTATTTTGTTTTTGTTGACCAACGTGGCCGTCATGGTGGTGTTGGGCATTGTGGCCAGCCTGACCGGGGCCAACCGCTTTATCGGACCCAATGGCATCAACCTGGGCACCCTCATGGTGTTTTCGCTGATCATGGGCTTTGGCGGCGCCATTATTTCTTTGCTGATCAGCAAGCCGGTGGCCAAGTGGTCGTCTGGCGTGCGGGTGATTGAGCAGCCCCAAAACGTGGACGAGGCCTGGATTGTGGAGACCGTGCGCAAGTTCGCCGACAAGGCTGGCATCGGCATGCCCGAGGTTGGCATTTTTGAGGGTGCGCCCAACGCGTTTGCAACCGGAGCGTTCAAGAACTCTGCCCTGGTGGCGGTGTCTACCGGCCTATTGCAGGGCATGACCCGCGAAGAGGTGGAGGCCGTCATCGGCCATGAGATCGCCCACATTGCCAATGGCGATATGGTTACCATGACCCTGATCCAGGGCGT
>CAJASG010000146.1 GCA_903944555.1 uncultured beta proteobacterium | reverse complement strand
GGTGGACTACGCACAGCACAACGGCGGCAACAATGTATTCAGCCACATCGATTTGGTTCGCAAAGGGTTTTTTGGTGATGCACCAAAAATCGGTGCAGTGGATTTATTCTGATTTCCGGCAGATGAAAAAAAGGGGCACTGTGTGCCCCAATTTTATTTACCGAAAATCAGAATAGATCCACTGCACCGATTTTTGGTGCGTCACCAAAAAACCCCTTGCGAACCAAATCGATGTGGCTGAATACCTTGTTGCCGCCGTTGTGCTGTGCGTAGTCCACCGCACGCTCGGCACGCTCCAGCGCAGTGCTGGGTGAATCGTCCGCCGAGATACGGGTAAAACCGCCACATGCGGTAACCCGACCAACTTGCGGGAAATTGAACTTTTCCATATTGGCACGGAACCGCTCAAAAGCAGCAAGCACCAAGGCCTCGTCGGGGCAATGCATCAACACCGCGAACTGTTCGCCTCCAAACCGGTAAATACGGTCATAAGTACGGAATGTGTTGTTCATGATTCGGGCCACCAACAACAATACTTCTTCGGCAATCAAATGCCCGCTTTTATCGCTGAGAACACCAAAGTTATCCACACTCATGGTGCCCAACCAATAATTTGGAGGTACCCGGTGGCGACGTTCCTGGCCTGGGCTAGAAAGCACGTCCAAGGCTTTTGAGTGGCCGTCCAGAGCGTCGTCCATCTCCTCCAGCACGGCGCTGTAGAAAGTATCGTCCAACGACTTGCGATTGAGCAAGCCCGTCAACGCATCGCGGTCGCTATAGGCCAGCAGGTTGTACATGTTCTTGAACACGCGGTGCAACTCGTTGATGGACTGCATCTGTCCATCCTTTAACACCGAGCCTGAATGAATCTCAATGACCCCCTCGTCATCATTGCGGGAGTCCGAAAACAGGGGGATATAGGTAATACGAGGGCCCTCTTCTCCAGCCCAGGCAACTACCACGGGGCTGTGTGTCAGAACGCAATTGAGCCTGTCCTTGGCATCCTCCAACAACCGCAAGGACTCAAAATCCACCCGCAAAGGATCTACGACTTTACCGCCGCCTCGGGCGTCCAAAGTCGCAATTTCCAACCACCGCTTGACGCCTTCTTCGCTGAGCACCTTGGCCATCACAACGCGCTCAATGGGCAATAGGTCAATCAAGGCTTTGGCCAAGGTCAATTCCAAAAGATCCCTGTCCCGATGGTCGGTCAGTTTAATGATGTGTTCAATGAGTGTGGCCATGTGCGGATAATAGTCGTGAATCAGGAATTCGTCATCTTTTGGCGGCCTCTCGATAGGCTTCTGCGGCGGCCTTGGTATCTTGACGCTGTTCAGCCAGGTCAGCCAATGCGCGCCACGCTTCACGCTTGAGCTCAGGGTCTTGCATCATGGACAAGGATTGCTTGAGCATTTGTTGGGACTTGCCCCATAGCTTCAGACGCATGCAGACTACCCCAGCAAGGTACTGCAACACCGCGTCGCGCGGATTGTGCATTTGCGCCGTCTCGATACGGGTCAACCACGCCGCATCCGGGGCGCCGCCCACCGAACCAAAGCCGTGCTCAAGAGCACGGGCCAGCCTAATGCGTTGCGGCAAAGTGAGTGCGTCCGTGCGTTGCACCATCTTCTCCCAAACGGGCAACAACCATTGGTTGGCAACAGTCACCGAGCCCCCCAGGGACAGGAGTCGCTCAGCCGCTGCCAGCGCAACCTCTGGGATTTGCTGCTCAGACGCATCCAGGGTATCCCAGGCGCGCTGCATTTGCACCGAGTCGTGTGCGCTCAAAATCAACTCAATCGCCAAGCCTTTGGCGATACTCTTGCCAGCCACCTCGGAAAAAGCACGGTGTTTGGTCAGTAGCCGCACGGTCTCCAAAGCCACCCGGGACTGCCCCGCCAGGCGTGCGGCCTTGAACCGCAAGCGCAACGCAACCGTTCGACGCGCCGCCCCTTGCGGCAACTGGTCCAACCATTGCAACGCCGCTGGGGCATCCCGGTCATCCAACGTCCACCTTGCCGCCCGCAGCTGAACGCCATCGCGTGCATCTTGCGCATCGCGGCTGTCCGCATGCGCCAACGCGAGTTGAAAATGGGCATCGCGCACCGCGCGGTCCTGCAAAGCATGAGCACTTTCTGCCGCCAAGAGATGTGAAATGGTGCGAAGACGCCCTTCATACCCCAGGTGCTCTCCGCTACGCCCTACAGACTCCTCCAGCGAAACGACCAACTCGGCGGCCTTCCGTGCCCGCACAAAGCGCCCAGACACCAGATGCGACAAAGAATCCAGCAACGCGCTGTGAATAGCTCGCTCTTTTTGCAGCAAACGCCAACGTCGCGCCTGCTGGGGAATTTTCAGCAGACCCGAAAAAGTTCGCAACGCAATATGCAGTGTGACAAAGAGGCCAGCCAATGCCAGCAACACCAAATTCAAGGACAAATCCACCCGGTACGGCGCCCAGAACACGGTCACCGTGCTGTGGTTATTACCCGCAAATAGCGCGCTGGCCACCGCCACCGCGAACAAAGCCATAAACCACAATACAGTGCGCATGGTCAGCGCCCCGCTGCGGCGGTCGCCAGGGCCGTCAAGGTCTCTTCCACCCGCGGCATTTCCAGCGATTTCATTTGACCTTGCACCTGGTGCAACAGGTTCGCTGTCGTTTGTGTTTTGCGCGATGACGCATCAAAATAACGGCTCAGCGACACGGCAGCAGTCGCCAAGTCAGAACGCGCTGAGTCAATTTGCCGGGACAACAAGCCCAAACGGGCATTCAGCAGCTTAAGCTTGAGGTTTTCACGCAAGAAAAAAGACTGCTCCGGCGACAGCATGGCAGCCTGCGGCTCTTCAATCCGGCTCACCCGCACCAAACCTCGAATTTCCTCGCGAACCACGAAACCCAGCCGAGTCCACCAACCCAGCACAGTTTCTTCGGACTTGCGCTTGAGGACGGGGTTGGATTG
>CAJASG010000145.1 GCA_903944555.1 uncultured beta proteobacterium | reverse complement strand
CGCTTTTCCAGGGTGCCATCCACCACCGTACCAGCGGCTTCGACCAAGCATCCGCCACGGGTCATGGAACTGTCCGCCAGCAAAGTTAAAGACAAGCCCGAAAACTCTGTGCGAATCACGTCCGCCAACACATCCATATCGACTGGATTCATACGCACAAGTGCCGCCTTGCTGTCTACGACCAAAACACCCAGCGCCTCCCGAATCACCGGCTGCAAGGCGTTGGGATTGCTCGACAATTCACGCCGTAAGACTTGGCGGGCTAGTTCACACGCCAGTTCCAAAACGCCTTTTGCCATGGCCTGCTCTTGCTCGGCAAGCTGGGACTGCACTGACTCAAATATTTGTCCAAAAGCGTTGGAGGCCTCTAGACCCTGGTTATCTATGTAGTCCGTGATCTGGCGCTGACCTTCCAAGGTTGCTTTCGCTTGGCCCTGGGCAAAGCCTTCTGAATAGCCCTCGGAATAGCCTTTCGCATGGCCCTCAGAGTACCCCTCTTGGCGAAGCACGTCACCCCTGACTTGCTCATCAGCGATCGCCTGGGCTTTGACTTTGGCCGCAAAACGAACGGACGATTGATCTACCGCACCGAAGTCCCACTCGGTGACCACACCAAGCTCATCACCAGGAATAAACCGCGTATGTGCTCGGGTCATCACACCATGGCGTCGTCGCCACCTCCGCCGCCAATAACAATCGTTCCCTCGTCCGCCAAACGGCGTACTGTCTTGAGAATTTCCTTCTGCTGAGCCTCCACTTCCGACAGGCGCATGGGGCCACGCGACTCCAGGTCTTCGCGCAATGTTGCAGCCGCTCTTGAGGACATATTGGCAAGGATTTTTTCCTTGAGCTCAGGCTGCGCCCCCTTGAGTGCAACGATCAACACGTCAGAAGACACCTCTTTTAGCACCGTCTGGATCGCCTTGTCGTCAAGTTTCAACACATCATCAAACACAAACATCTTGTCCATGATCTTCTGTGCCAAGTCGGCATCATGGCTGCGAATGGATTCAATGACAGTACCTTCGATCGCCGTACCCATCAAATTGATCATCTCGGCAGCGGTCTTGACACCGCCCAATGACGACTTGCGAATCTTGTCGCCGCCTGCCAGCACTTTGAACAATACCTCGTTAAGGTCTTTAAGGGCGGTTGGCTGAATGCCCTCCATGGTCGCCACGCGCAGCATGACTTCATTGCGTTGCCGCTCAGTCAGGTTCTTGAGAACATCTGCGGCTTGGTCATAGTCCAAGTGAACCAAAATAGCCGCAACAATTTGCGGATGTTCATTGCGCAACAGTTCCGCAACAGACAACGGGTCCATCCATTTCAGGCTTTCAATGCCTGAAACATCCCCGCCCTGCAAAATACGATCAATCAACAGCGCAGCCTTGTCGTCACCCAAGGCCAGCTTCAACACGGATCGGACATAGTCCCCGGAGTTGGACACCAGTAGACTTTGTGACGCTGCAATGCCCGTGAATTTTTCCACCACATCGTCCACGCGTTCCCGTGTGATCTGGGATGTTTTGGCGATTGCTTCGCCCAGCTTTTGCACCTCTTTGGGTGACAAATGTTTGAACACCTCTGATGCCTCTGCTTCGCCCAGAGACATCATCAGAATTGCCGCGTCTTGTAGTCCGTCGTCTTGTGCCATGGTGCTATTTTGCTCCGAGCTTTAAGCCGGAACCTCGCCGTTCATCCATGCTTTGACAATATTGGCCACCGCAGCTGGGTTGTCACGGGTCAACTTGCGTGCGTCTTCCAATCTTTGCTCCGAAGCAGACGCCATTGCTGGCTCGTTGGCACCATCAGGACCCGTGAGCTGTGGCCTGTCTGGCTGCTCGCCCTCAATGGCATCCAGCTGGTTGCCAAGTCCATCCGTGTCGGCAACAGCAACCACCGGCGGCGCAAGCAGGGTCTTCATGGCAGGGCGGATCACACCCAGCAGCACCATCGCGGCCATCAACAACGTTCCCACCGGCCATGCCAAACTGCGCGCCGCGTCGACGACTTCGGCCTGCCGCCACAAGGGAACATCATTCACCTCGACCTTGATTGGCGCAAACGGAGCGTTCATCAGGTTGACCGAATCACCCCGATCTTTGCTGAACCCAACTGTTTCACGGACCAAGGCGGTCATTTTTTCGATTTGAGCGTCCGTCAACGGCGTGCTGAGGACTTTTCCTTTTTCGTCGGTGGTGACCTGATTGTTGACCACCACTGCAGCATTGACACGTTTAATCACGCCAGACGCCCCTTTAACCACCCGCACCGTCTTGTCCACCTCGTAATTGGTGATGGATTCACGCTTGCCGCCTCCCGGCGTGGTGCTCTGCCCGGCCGCTGCCACCGGTTGGGCCTGCCCGTTAATAGGTGCTGCGGGCTGCGCAGGGGGTTGGTTGGTGGTGGCGCCAGGCACACCAGATGGTGCTGTGCTACCAGCATTAGTGCTTTCCACCGTTTGTTGGCTTCGCACGGTGCCGGATTCGGTGGTCTGGTTGGGCTTGTGCGACTCGGTGGTGGATTCAGTTTGGGAGAAGTCCAACTCAGCGGTCACCTGCGCCTTGACATTGCCCTTACCCACGATCGGCTCCAGGATGTCCAGAATACGCTGACTGTAAAGCTGCTCCACTTGCTGTGCGCGCTGTAACTGCTCCGCGTCCGCACCGCTGCCAGACCCGTCGGGAGGAGATGACAACAGCTTACCCGTGTCATCCAGCACGCTGACTGACGTTGCATTCATCTCCGGCACGCTGGATGCCACCAAATGCACAATGCCCGCCAACTGCGCACGGTCCAGAGTGCGCCCGGGGTGCAGGCTCAACAACACAGACGCAGAAGGTTTTTGCTGTTCGCGGAAAAAACCATTTTGATTCGGCAGCGCCAAATGCACGCGGGCGTTGGATACTGATGACAGCGCCTGAATAGAGCGGGTCAACTCCCCCTCTAGCCCGCGCTGGAATGTGAGCCGCTCCTGGAACTGGGTCATCCCGAAGCGGTTCGACTCCATCATCTCGAAGCCATTGACGGAACCTTTGGGCAAACCCAGAGATGCCATTTTGAGACGCACATCGTGCACACGGTCCGCAGGCACCAAAATGGCGCCGCCGCCCTCGGTGTACTTATAGGGAATATTCAGGGTACTCAACTGGGCGATGACTGCCCCGCCATCTTTGTCGGCCAGATTGGAATACAACACACGCCACTCGGCTTGGCGCCCCATCACTAGGCCCACAATACCAATGGCGACGAACAGGACAACCCCCAGAGCCAACCGCAGTCTCTGACCTTGGTCAAGCCCAGCCATGCGCTGGGCGATGGTGGGATTTAAAGGAATGGTGGCAACTGCAGGCATCTTGTTTTCCGGTGCAGTGGGGCACGAATCGCCTCACTAATGGGGCTCATTATTCGATGCACCCCCGAAAACATTAGGGTAATAAGCACCCGCTTTACCCCCCAAATCAAAATAATGGGGAACCCGCGCCGGACATAGGATCGCTTCACCCCAATTTTTAGGGAGAACCGATATGGATCTCAAGCTCACACCCGTCTCAATGCCCACCACAATACGCCCGAATGCAGGGGTGCGTCCGGCTGCGAGCGGTGGCGCCGAGGGGGTGGGTGGCGGTTTTGCGGGCGCCTTAAAAAGCGCACTGGGCTCGGTCAGCGCAGCTCAGAATGAATCGGGGCGCTTGCAGAGAGAAGTTCAGATGGAGAACCCCAAGGTGAGCCTGGAGGAAACCATGGTGGCGATTCAGAAGGCACAAATTGGGTTCCAAGCGACGCTGCACGTCAGAAACCGCATGGTGCAGGCTTACACTGACATTATGAATATGCAGGTTTGATTTCGGCTCCACTTCACAAATATACAGTTTTATATGCCAAATAGGCCTCTAGCCCCCGTGGATACTGCGCAGGCAGCTATTAAAAAAATAGCAATTTGCACTTCTTGAAGAAGT
>CAJASG010000144.1 GCA_903944555.1 uncultured beta proteobacterium | reverse complement strand
CCTGTCTGATTGCGTTTACGTCCGGAACCACTGGCATCCCCAAGGCGACCATGCACTTCCATCGCGATGTGATGGCGATCTGCGCCTGCTGGCCAGGCTATGTGCTCAAGCCCAATCCCGATGATGTATTTATTGGCAGCCCGCCCTTGGCGTTCACCTTTGGTCTGGGTGGTTTGCTGCTGTTCCCCATGTCGGTAGGCGCATCCACCGTGCTGCTGGACAAGGCGGGCCCCACGCAATTGCTCGACGGTATCAAGGAGTTTGGTGCCACGGTGGTGTTCACTGCACCCACGTCGTACCGCACCCTGTCGGCGCGGGGCAGTGAAGTGCGCAGAACGTCACTGCGTCGCTGTGTGTCCGCCGGTGAGGCGCTGCCAGCGTCCACCCGGGCGCTGTGGCGCGAAGCCACCGGCATTGAGCTGATCGATGGTATTGGTGCCACCGAGATGCTGCACATCTTTATTTCCGCTGACGAAGCATCGGCACGCCCCGGTGCAACCGGCCGCGTGGTGCCAGGCTACGAGGCGCGTGTGGTGGATGACAATGGCCAAGCCGTGCCGCCTGGGACTGTGGGCAAGTTGGCCGTGCGTGGCCCCACTGGCTGCCGTTATCTGTCCGATGAGCGCCAAAAGACCTATGTGCGTGATGGCTGGAACCTCACAGGCGACGCCTACTTGATGGATGCCGATGGCTACTTTTTCTACCAGTCGCGCACGGACGACATGATTATTTCCTCGGGCTACAACATTGCAGCACCGGAAGTGGAGGAAGCGTTGATGCAGCACCCCAGCGTGGCCGAATGTGCCGTGATTGGGGAACCCGATGAAGAGCGCGGCCAGATCGTCAAGGCTTTTGTTTCCTTGCGTCCGGGCATCGTCGGTGATGCTGCCATGGTGAAGACGTTACAAGACTTCGTCAAGAGCGTGGCTGCGCCCTACAAGTATCCCCGTGCCATTGAATTCACAGACAAACTGCCGCGTACCCAGACCGGGAAATTGCAGCGCTTCAAGCTGCGTCAACCGTAAACTAGTCTTCCCCTCAACCTTTCATTCACATCAGGATAAATCATCATGCATCAATACTCTTCCCGTTTCGTGCGTAACACTTTGATTGCCTCAGCTGTGCTGTTGGCGCTATCTGCCCATGCGCAAAGCACGGTCAAGGTGGGCTTGCTGAGTACCTTGTCCGGGCCCGGTGCTGGCTTGGGTGTGGATATTCGTGACGGCTTCCAGTTGGCTGTGAAACTTGCGGGCGGCAAGCTCGGCGGGCAGGCGGCCGAAGTGATCGTCGCCGACGACCAGGCCAGCCCCGATGTAGGTCGCCAAACCGCAGATCGCTTGGTCAAGCGTGACAAGGTCGACTTCATGACCGGTGTGGTTTTCTCCAATGTGATGCTGGCCGTGGGCGCACCGACCTTTCAGTCGCAAACCTATTACATCAGCGCAAACGCAGGCCCCTCCCAGTACGCCGGTGAGCAGTGCAATCCGTTCTTCTTCAGTGCCTCCTACCAAAACGACAACATGCATGAGGCAGCAGGTCAGGTGGTCGCGGACAAGGGCTTTAAGCGTGTGTCCGTGATTGCGCCCAATTACCCAGCGGGCAAGGATGCCATTACCGGATTCAATCGGTTTTACAAAGGTGAAGTCGTATCCGAAGCGCTGCCTGCGCTGAATCAGCTCAACTTTGGAACTGAAATCGCCCAACTCCGTGCCACCAAGCCCGACGCGGTGTACATCTTCCTGCCGGGCGGCATGGGCATCAACTTCATCAAACAGTTTGTCGGTGCTGGCTTATCGAAAGACATGACGTTGTTTGGCCCAGGCTTCTCGGGCGATGAGGATGTCATCAAGGCCGTTGGTGAGCCGATGCTGGGCATGTTCAACACCACACAGTGGGCGCATGACATGGACAATGCGGCGAATAAGAAATTCGTGGCCGAGTTTGAGAAAGAATATGGCCGCCTGCCAACCATGTACGCAGCGCAAGGCTACGACGCAGCCCAGCTGATCGATTCCGCAGTGCGCGAGACCAAGGGCAATCTTACCGACAAGGCTGCCGTGGGAAAGGCGCTGATGGCGGCTAAATTCAAATCTGTGCGCGGTGAATTCAAGTTCAACACGAACCATTTCCCTATCCAGAACTACTACTTGCGCATGGTCAGCAAAGACGCCAAAGGCCGCGTGACGAATCGCCTATTGGGCGGAGCAGTGCTCAAGAACCACAGTGATGCTTACGCCAGCAGCTGCAAGATGCCTGGTTGATGACTGAAAACGCTGAACGAGGGGATTGCCTGTGAACGCAATACTGGTCTTGGAGCAGGCGCTAAACGGCCTGCAGTTTGGGTTGATGCTGTTTTTGCTGGCCGCCGGTTTGACCCTGGTTTTTGGCATCATGGACATGATCAACCTGGCCCACGGTTCGCTTTACATGGTGGGTGCCTACCTGATCGCAACCCTGACCGACGCGCTTGGCAGCTTCTGGCTAGGCCTTGGGTTGGGCATCCTGGGTGCTGCCTTGTTCGGCGTTCTTCTGGAGGTTAGTATTTTGCGGCGCCTGTACCAGCGGGATCACTTGTCTCAGGTACTGGGGACCTTTGCCATCATGCTGATGTGCAACGAAACTGTACGCCTTATTTGGGGCGCGCAGCCGATATCCCTTAACCCTCCGCCAGCGCTGGCGGGGCCGGTGGAGTTGTTTCCAGGCTTCTCCTATTCCTCTTACGGCCTGTTCATCATCGGCGTGGGTTTTTTGGTGGCTGGGCTGCTGTACCTGCTGATCACCCGTACCCGGGTTGGGATGCAGGTGCGCGCCGGTGCTGCCAATCGGGAGATGGCAATGGCAATGGGCGTTAACGTCCGAAATCTTTTCACCGCGGTGTTTGGTGTCGGCGCTGCCCTGTGCGGCATCGCCGGTGGCATGCTGGGGCCGATGCTGGCAGTGCAGGTCGGTATGGGGGAAAGTATTTTGATTTTGGCCTTTGTGGTCATCGTGATTGGTGGCATTGGCTCCATCCGTGGTGCTTTCCTGGGGGCCTTGATCGTGGGCGTGATTGACACCGCCGGCCGCGCGCTGATCCCCCTGTTGTTCGGCATGTTGATGTCACCGGAGGCGGCTGCCAATGCGGCACCCGCTGTGGCCTCCATCATGATTTACGTGCTGATGGCCACCGTCCTGTTCTTCCGTCCAAGGGGTTTGTTCCCCGCCCATGGTTGAAGTCGGTCTGAATATTTCAATGAACACACCATGACACAACACCACATGTTGGAAAACGCCACGGACAGCATTCTGGACCATCGCCTGCATTGGCGATGGGCCGCACCGGTGCTGGCACTGCTGCTCGTATTTCCGTTGATTGCCAGCGCCACGGGTACGGACTTTTATGTGTCTCTGGCCAGTCGTATCCTGATTTTTGCCTTGGCTGCGACCAGCCTCAATCTGATCCTGGGATTTGGCGGCATGGTGAGTTTTGGACATGCCGCGTTTGTGGGTTTGGGGGCCTATGCCGTGGCCATCTTTATGCAGGCAGGCATCGTGAGCGCCTGGTTGGCATGGCCGCTGGCCATGCTGGTCAGTGCAGGGTTCGCGCTGGCCATTGGCGCCATCAGCCTGCGCACGCAAGGGGTGTACTTCATCATGATCACATTGGCCTTTGCCCAAATGCTGTTCTATCTGGTGACCTCCCTCAAGGTCTATGGTGGAGACGATGGCCTCTCCATGGCCGGTCGGTCTAGTCTGGGTTTTGGACTGGATCTGGGCAATGACCGCATCTTCTATTACGTCACCTTAAGCATTGTGGTGTTGGCCTTGGTCGCCGTAGCGCGATTGCTCAACGCCCGCTTCGGCCACGTGCTGCAAGCCATCCATGAAAACGAAGTGCGCATGACCGCTATTGGTTTCCCGGTCTTTCGCTACAAACTGGTTGCCTTTACCTTGGCGGGCGCACTGGCGGGCTTGGCCGGGGCATTGCTTGCGAATCTGGGCGGATTTGTCAGTCCGGCGCTGATGCAGTGGAGTCAGTCAGGCATGCTAATGATCATGGTCATCCTGGGCGGTGTGGGTTACCTGTACGGAGGCGTCGTTGGTGCCGTGTTTTTCCTGTTGCTGGAAGAACTGCTAACCCATTTCACTATTCACTGGCAGCTGGGCCTGGGCGCAGTGCTGCTGCTGGTCGTGCTGATGGCTCCAAACGGTTTGGCCAGTCTGATCAAATCGCGGAGGCCCGCATGAGTGAGGTATTGCTCCACGTTGATCAACTGGTCAAACGCTTTGGTGGACTGACGGCCACCGACCACGCCCAACTGACGGTAGAACAGGGCACCATCCACGCGCTGATTGGCCCCAACGGTGCTGGCAAGACCACGCTGATTCACCAAATTTCCGGGGCCCTGCAACCTGATGAAGGCGCCATTCGCTTTGGCGGACATGACGTGACCGCCATGCCTATGCACCAGCGTGCGCGCATCGGATTGGTGCGCTCGTACCAAATCACCAGTATCTTCAAACGCCTGTCCGTGATGGACAACATCGCGCTCTCGGTGCAAGCCCGCACCGGCAGCAGCTTTCGGTTTTGGCGGCCCGCCCGTGCCGAGCGTGAACGTTACGACCAGGCTGCAACTCTGGCTGAGCGTTGCGGTCTGGGTGCGCGACTGCACACGGTCTCCGGCGCGTTGTCGCACGGTGAACAGCGTCAATTGGAACTCGGCTTGGCCCTGGCTACGCAACCCAAGCTGTTGCTGCTGGACGAACCAATGGCCGGTATGGGGCCGGACGAGTCCGAGAACATGGTGGTGCTGTTGCAAAGCCTGCGCGGCGAGTTGACCATTTTGCTGGTCGAACACGACATGGACGCGGTGTTTCGCTTGGCCGATACCATTTCAACGCTGGTGTTT
>CAJASG010000143.1 GCA_903944555.1 uncultured beta proteobacterium | reverse complement strand
GGCATCAAAGGGAATGGCTGGCAAGTCAAAAACGGGCGGCCCCATATTGACCGTCACCCGGCCATCCGGATTCAGCTGCGGCTCAATCACGCCCTTCATGGTCTGCACGCGCAGCGTGTCTTTGGTGGTGAGGCCTTGGTCGCGCACAAAGCGGGCAAAGCAACGGGCACCGTTGCCGCACTGCTCGACCTCGCCGCCATCGGCGTTGTGGATCAGGTATTCAAAGTCGATGCCTGGCGCGGGTGACGGGCGCACCGTCAGAATCTGGTCGGCGCCCACGCCAAAGTGGCGATCGCCCAAAAAACGGTACTGCGCCGCAGTCAGGCCCAGGCGGCCACGGGTTTCATCAAGCACGACAAAGTCGTTGCCCGCGCCCTGCATTTTGGTGAACTGGATTCGCATGGGGTGATTATCTGCGGCGAATGCTATTCTTCAACGCCAAAAACAAGGAAGACGTTCGGATGCTCAACATTTCAGACTTGGACCAACTGAAGCTTCAACTGGTCGAAGCTAAAAAAGCATTGGAATCACTGGATGAAGCGCTGGACGCTGTCCGTGTGGACGCCGATGACCCCGCGAGCATCGATGCTGCGGTCCAGCGCGTGAATGCCATCATCGATGCGCGGATCGGCCCCTATGCCCACAACCCAATCATTGCCCCTCTGGCCCAGAATATGAAAGCGCAGTACCGCGAATCCATCCTGGCCCAAGCCGCAGGTGAGAGATCCGGCAGCTAAAACCCATTCAGTACCCGGCAGCCTGCAATTTCACCCGGTTTGCCTGCAAAATGTCTTGCATGGTTAGACCCTCCCAAATCCTGAACTCCACTGACGGCCCCATGCCGCCGCCCGTTGACTGGCAAACCGACGCGCCGGTAGCCTTGTTGCGCAACGTAATGCGCCTTACCGCGCCCAATCCGGGCGTGATGACGGGGCCCGGCACCAACAGTTACCTAGTGGGGGACGCGCACACCGGCTTCATCGTGATTGACCCCGGCCCGGCGGACACCGACCACTTGGCGCGTCTCTGGCGGGCTGCCGTTCATCCTACCGGTGTGGGCGGCAACATCCGCATGATTGTGTGCACCCACTCCCACCCGGACCACTCTCCCGGCGCCGCGCCACTGCAAGCGCTCTGCGACCCCAAGCCACCGATTACCGGGCTGCCATCGGCTCCGACCGCCCGAGCCGCCAGTGCATTTACCCCTGAAATTTCGCTATCAAATAATGAGCTTCTTGCGCTTATTCCACGGGGGCTTGAGGCCGATTTGGCATTGAATTTCAGCCATACCCTGCGTGTCATCCATACGCCCGGCCATGCGGCCAACCACGTTTGCCTGTTGCTGCAGGAAGACGGACTGCTGTTCACCGGCGACCACATTCTGAATGGCAGCACCACGGTGATCGACCCGCCCGATGGCAACATGGCCGATTACCTGGATTCGCTGGACGTACTGCACGCCGCAAGTCAGGAGCACGATGTGCAGTTTCTGCTGCCCGCACATGGCCACGTAATGGGCGGCTTGTACGGCGAAGCGCTACAGGCCATCAGTCACCTCAAAGCACACCGGATCAAACGCGAGGCCAAAATTGCGGGCGTCATGCAAGCCAACCCACAGGGCTCCCTGGACGACTGGCTGCCCTTGGCCTACGATGATGTACATCCCCGCATTTGGCCGGTGGCCAAGCGTTCACTGCTGGCCCATGTGGAGCGCATTCAGGCGCTCCCATCCAACACCCAAGACAACCATGAATAACCCCCGCAGCCCCAACCGCTCCCCAAACAACAACCGCGCGCCTGTGGACGACCCGGACAGCGAGCGACTGGCCAAACGCATCGCCCAAATGGTGCCGTGCTCGCGCCGCGAGGCCGAACAGTACATCGAAGGCGGATGGGTGCGGGTGAACGGCGTGGTGGTGGAAGAGCCGCAGTTTCGCGTGCTCAACCAGTCCATTGTGTTGGACCCCAATGCCAGCCTGCTGAACCTCAACCCCGTCACCCTGCTGCTGAACAAGCCGCCCGGTTGGCTGGACGGTACGGACGATGAGGACGAAGACGATTCGGATGCGCCCGCCCGCGCCCCCCGGGGGCGTGCGCCGCCCAAGGTCAAAAACGCCATTGAACTGTTGACGGCTCCCAACCACTACGCACAGGACCCAGAGGACATCCCTGTTCTCAAACGGCATTTTCACAACCAGGAAGGCTACGTGCCATTGGAGACCGGCGCCAGCGGGTTGCTCGTATTCACCCAAGACTGGCGCACCGAGCGCAAGCTGAGCGAAGACATCGGGGCCATGGAGCACGAACTGATCGCCGATGTGCAAGGCGAAGTCAGTCCGGAGGCGATGCAAAAAATCGCCCGCGCCCTGAAAGACGAACGCAACCCCCTGCCCCATGCCAAAGTCAGCGTCAACAGCTCCAGCCCGGAGCGCAGCAAACTGCGTTTTGCCATCAAAGGCGCACACCCGGGACTGGTGGCCTACCTGTGCGAAAAAGCCCAGCTCGATATGGTGGCATTGCGCCGCATCCGCATTGGCCGCGTCGCCCTGAGTGATTTGCCGGTAGGACAGTGGCGCTACCTTGCCGGGCATGAGCGGTTTTAAGGCTTACATCTGGACACCATTTCGCCGCTATTTGGGCTTTTGTTTTTGCCTGCAAATAAATATGATGAAGCCATACCGTTCCCCCAACTGACGCAGGAGCCCGCACCATGCAACCCACCGCATCAAAAAAAGTCATCCTAATTCTGGCTGTTATGGCACTTGGGATTTGCGGGGCAATGGCAGCCAACGCGGGAGATTTGTACTACCTGGGCGGCGTCAACGCCACACCACAAATTCAGAAACCCGGCTTCAAACCAACACTGGGCTACCAGTTGAGCCCCAGTTTTGCACTGGAGGGCGGCTATGCAAATTCCAAGTCAACGGGCATGAACATTGCCGGCTTGGGACTGGTCCCCATGTCGGATCAGTTTTCGCTGTTTGGCAAGGTGGGCTATGCAACAGATGCAATACGCACGAATTGGAGCTTGGGTGGTTTACCGTCCGTTGGTAGCCCAGAGAAGTCCAATGTGGGCATGGGCTTTGGTGGGATCTACCAGCTCGACCCCAAGATTGGCCTTCGCGCCGAGTTTGAACAACTCGACAGCGAAGTCCGTCAAATCACCTTTGGCCTGCAAGCCAGGTTTTAACTGGCGATATAGCTGGTGAGGTGACCGATGGTTTGCTCATGGTCGGCAATGATGTCGTTCATGATGTCGCGAATCGAGATCATGCCCAGCACCTTGTCGCCCTCCACCACCGGCAGGTGGCGAATCTTCTTCTGACTCATCAAGGCCATGCAGTCGCGGGTGCGGGTTTGGGGTGACACGGTCAGCACATCAGGCGTCATGATGTCCTTCACCTGCGTGTCTTTGGAGGACTTGCCTGCCAGAGCGATTTTGCGGGTGTAGTCGCGCTCCGAGAACACCCCCACCAGCTTGCCTTGGTCCATCACCATCATGGCGCCGACATTGTGGTTGGCCAACTGCTGCAGGGCGTCAAACACGCTGTCCTTGGGAGCCAGGCTCCACATAGCTGACTCGCGCTTTTTCAACAATTCCAGTATGGGTCGCATAGTGCCTCCTGTAAAAGGGTTTGAGACCACCACCATACATCAAAAAAAGTGTGAAGCCCACCGATAAGCCGGATTCTGTGCATGGGGGTTTCCCCTCATGTGACCACCATTAATCTGGGCCACTGGTCACCCAGTGGCTCGGTGCTACCTACCCGCCAACTCCGGGGGCCCCGTCAACGTTGGCCTACTTGGT
>CAJASG010000142.1 GCA_903944555.1 uncultured beta proteobacterium | reverse complement strand
GTCTTCACCCGGGCTGCCGGGGGGGCCGCCGGGAATGTGCTCGCCGTGGTCATAAAAAATCTCGGAGCAGGGGCCGCAGGGGCCGGTGTCGGCCATCATCCAAAAGTTATCAGAGGCGTATTTTTTGCCCTTGTTGTCGCCAATGCGCACGATGCGATCGGCGGGCAGGCCGACTTCCTTGTGCCAGATGTCGTAGGCCTCCTGGTCATCGATGTAGACCGTGACCAGCAGCTTCTCGGGGGGCAGCTTGTAGACCTGGGTCAGCAGCTCCCAGCCCCACTTGAGCGAGTCGCGCTTGAAATAGTCGCCAAAGCTCCAGTTGCCCAGCATCTCAAAGAAGGTGTGGTGGCGCGCGGTGTAGCCCACATTTTCCAAGTCGTTGTGCTTGCCACCGGCGCGAAGGCAGGCCTGCACTGAGGCGGCACGCACGTAAGAGCGCTTGTCGGAGCCCAAAAACACGTCCTTGAACTGCACCATGCCGGAGTTGGTGAACATCAGCGTCGGATCGTTGCCGGGAACGAGCGGACTGCTAGCGACCACGGTATGGCCTTTGGAGGCAAAGAAGTCGAGGAAGATTTTGCGAATGTCGGCGACACTCATTACAGGCTGGGTCATGGCAGTGGCTCTTTGGGCAGGAAAACAAACAATTCCCGTATTATCTCCCGCGCCCATGCGCCCCACCGGGCATTGCCCTGGTTGCCGGGCTGATAGCATCCGCACCAGCAAAACTAATTCCAAATTGGAGACATCACCATGGCCAACCCA
Organism: uncultured beta proteobacterium; assembly: GCA_903944555.1. GTDB lineage: Bacteria > Pseudomonadota > Gammaproteobacteria > Burkholderiales > Burkholderiaceae_C > Allorhodoferax. The sequence goes on along the minus strand of CAJASG010000142.1, from coordinate 3,691 downwards.
TCTACTCTTAGCCGCCGCACCCTGCTGGGAGCCGCCGCCGCCCTCGGCACCATGGCCTTGCCGGCTCTGGCGCAAGCCAAGATCGTGCTGCGTATCTCCACCCCGGCCGTGCCGGACGACTGGCACGCCAAGATGTGGACGGTGTTTAAAGAGACACTAGAGAAGAGCGCGCCTGGCGAGTTTGATGTGCAGATCAACCTGAACGCTTCGCTGTTCAAACAAGGCGCAGAACCTGCTGCCATGGCCCGCGGCAATTTGGAACTGACCACGGTGTCAGCCTCCGACATCGCCAAAATCGTGCCCGAGTTTTCCATCTTCACGGCCGGTTACATCGTGCACAGCCCGGCGCAGCAGCAAAAGATTTTCAACGGTCCCATTGGCACTGAGATGTTCAAGACGGTGTCTGAAAAAATGGACATCACCCCCCTGGCCACCGCCTACCTGGGCACCCGCCAGGTCAATTTGCGGGAATTGCGCAACGTCAAAACGCCCGCCGACCTCAAAGGTGTCAAGCTGCGCATGCCCGGCTCCAAAGACTGGCTGTTTCTGGGCGATGCCCTGGGTGCCACGGCCACGCCGCTGGCGTTTGGCGAGGTGTACCTGGGTCTCAAAACCGGCACCATCGATGGCCAGGACAACCCATTGCCCTCGGTGCGGGCCGCCAAGTTCTACGAAGTGACCAAACAGATCGTCCTGACAAGCCACCTCGTGGACGGCCTGTTTATTGCCGTTTCCAACAAGAGTCTCAATACTTTAAATGCGGGCCAGAAACAAAAGGTGCTCGCCGCCGCCCAAGCAGCCGCAGCCTACAACAACGACAACCGCGTTAAGGAAGAAGCCCAACTGGTCGAATTCTTCAAAAAAGAAGGCCTGCAGGTCACTACGCCCGATGTCGAGGCCTTCCGTAAATCGGTGCAGGCCACCTACCAAAACTCTGACTACGCCAAGGTCTGGCCCAAAGGCCTGCTTGATCGCATCAACGCCACCAAATAAGCACCCGCAAACGCATGACACGCTGGTTTAAACGCGCCGCGAACGCCTTGGGTGGAGGTTTATTCCTGGCACTGTTTGCCGTGTTCATCATCCAGATTACCGCGCGCTTTGGCTTGAACAAGCCCCTGCCCTGGACCGATGAGGCGGCCGTCATCCTGTACATCTGGGCCATTTTGTGGGCGGCCGCTGCCGTGGTGCCCGAGCGGGAGCATGTGGTGTTTGATCTGGTGTGGAACAGCGTGGGGCGGCGTGCCCGCCAGGTGATGAAGATCACCGGCAACCTGCTTATCGGCGGGCTGGCGTTGGTGGCGCTGCCCGCCAGCTGGGACTATGTGCACTTCATGGCGCGCGAGGGCACTCCCGTGCTGGGCGTGCCACTCATGTGGGTATACCTGCCCTTCGTGCTGCTACTCATTGGGATGGTGTTGCGCAGCGTTTGGGCCATCTGGAACGCCCTGCGCGGCTTGGGACTGGACGCCGAGCTGCCCAGCCTGACCTGAAAACAAGCCGTTCATGACCTTCGGAATCACTGTTCTTGTTTGCGTGCTGGTGGCCGGCATGCTGCTGCGCATGCCCATCGGTTTTTCCATGCTTGCCGCCGGAATCGCCTACCTAGTGGCCAAAGGCCAAGACATTGGTCTGGTGGCCGAGCAGGTCGGCAACGGCCTGTACAACAGCTATGTGCTGCTGGCGGTGCCGCTATTTGTGTTTGCCGCCAACATCATGAATGCGGGCACTGTGAGCGAACGCATTTTTGACTTTTGCCGCATTCTGGTCGGGCGCATGCGCGGCGGACTGGCACAGGTGGACATTCTGGTCAGCGTGATCTTCTCGGGCATGAGTGGCAGCGCCATTGCGGACGCTGCAGGCCCAGGGCTGGTGACCATCAAACAAATGCTGAAAAAGCCGGAGTACTCGCGCGGCTTTTCCGGTGCCGTGGTGGTGGCCAGCGCCACGCTGGGACCCATCATTCCTCCCAGCATTCCGATGGTGATTTACGCAATGGTGTCGGGAGCGTCGGTGGGTGCTTTGTTTTTGGGGGGCGTGCTACCAGGCTTTTTGATGGCGATTTTGATGATGGTGGTGGTGCACTTCATTGCCGTCAAACGCAACATGCCGCGCGAGGACAAAATCCCGCTGCGCGAATGGCCGGCCATTTTTTACCGCGGCGCCCTGCCCTTGTCCATGCCCATCGTGCTTCTGGGCGGCATCTACTCTGGCGCCTTCACCCCAACCGAAGCCGCTGCCGTGGCGGCCTTGCATGCACTCATCTTGGCGGGAGTGGTGTACCGAGCCCTGACCTGGCGCGCTTTTTGGGGCGTGGTGATGGAGTCCACCCGGGGCAGCGCCGTTATCACGCTGATTCTGGCGGGCTCCTTCATCCTCAATTACGCCTTCACCGCCGAAGGCGTGCCGCAGGCCATGGCGCAGTGGGTAGATGGCATGCACCTGTCGCAGCTCAAATTTTTGCTGCTGGTGAACGTGATGTTTTTGGCCCTGGGCTGTTTTCTGGATGTGTCGGTGCTGCTGCTGGTGTTTGTACCCATGCTGCTGCCAGCGGCCAAGCTGCTGGGTGTAGATTTGGTGCACTTTGGTGTGCTGGTGGTACTGAACATGATGATCGGGCTGATTCATCCCCCGTTTGGCATGCTGTTGTTTGTGACCAAGGCGCTCACCGGCATCCCGATTGGCGAGATGATGAAGGAGGGCTGGCCCTTCCTCGTCATGCTGCTCTTGCTGCTACTGGCCATCACCGTGTTTCCGCAAATTGTGCTGTGGCTACCGCAAACCATGGGATACGTCACGCATTAGCGTGCCCTTACGCTTGGGGCATCGTGGCGTGCACCATAATTGACCAACATCATGAAAGCGCGACCATGTTTAGAACCTTGAGTATCAGGACCCAAATTGTCATTTCCTTTGCCTGCCTGACAGGGGTCTTTGTGGTTACGTTGTTGGTGGTTGGCTCTTTTCTGTCGCAGTTGACCCATGGCGTGAAGCTCATCAATCAAGAGACCATACCGAACGTATTGGTGGCCGACGAGATGGACCTGAGCCGCTCTGAAGTGCAGCAGTTCCTGACCGATGTCTCCGCCACCCATGAGCGCGCGGGCTACAAGGAAGCTGAAGAAGCTGCCAAACGCTTTCAACAAGGGGTTCAAAAATTCAAACAGGTGTACCAAAACGATCCGCAAAACCTGAAGCAGATCAACCAGATGGAAACGGATTTCAACAAGTTTTACGCGACCGGCAAAACGATGGCGGAAGCCTATATTGAAAAAGGCATGGAGGCGGGCAACCTCCTGATGAAGGGCAGCGCCGCTGCGCCCGGTTTTGACAAGGACAGTGAAGTCATCAGCGGCGAACTGGCGACCTTTCGCAAGCAGCAGGTTGCACAAGCCGAAGAAGTTTCGACCGGCGCAGTGGCAGACGCCAGCAATATGAAATTCGGCATGATTGCAAGTGGCGTTGTGGCGGGCTTGCTCGCAGCCCTCTTTGGCGCCCTGATCATCCGCGCCATTACAGCCCCATTGGCGAAGGCCGTGGCCATCACGCGCACGGTCGCATCTGGCGACCTGAGCCAGCCGTTTGAGGTGAGTGGCAGCAATGAAACAGCGATGCTGCTGCACTCTTTGAAAGACATGCAGCAGCAACTCATCAAGGTCGTGTCTCAGGTGCGCGTAGGTGCCGACGGTGT
>CAJASG010000141.1 GCA_903944555.1 uncultured beta proteobacterium | reverse complement strand
TGTTCACCCACCGGGTGGTGCGCGAGTCCGGCGCCATGGTGGCGTGCATGGGCGGGCTGGACGTACTGGCCTTCAGCGGTGGCATTGGCGAGCACGACACCGTGCTGCGCGCCCAGGTGTGCGAACGCCTTTCCTGGCTGGGCGTGGCCATTGACCCCGTACTCAATACACAAGCGGTGGATTCAGAAGTGATGGCCATCCACAGCGCGGACAGCCGCGTGCAGGTGTGGGTTGTCCCCACCGACGAAGGTTTGGTTGCCGCGAAAGAGGCTGCGGGACTAATAACAACAGTCACACCCTAGTCATACGAATTGGCTAAGCTGACTAGGGTTTACCCTTATAGTCCTTTCCTATGCTTTACCAAATTCACGAAAACCAACGCGCACTTAAAAAACCCCTGGCGGACCTTGCGCATTCGGCCTCCAGGGCCTATGCCAGCCCTTGGTCCATGCTGGGTCAAAACCCGTTTACCAAGAACCTGTCCGCCGGCTACGACCTGCTGCACCGCTTGGGCAAGGACTACAAAAAGCCAGAATTCAACATCGACAGCGTGGAAATGGGTGGCGTCAACGTGGTCATCCACGAACAGGTCGAAATGGACAAGCCCTTTTGCCGCCTGCTCAGCTTCGAGCGCTACAGCAATGATGTATCCACACTGACCCACATCAAAAATCAGCCCGTGGTGCTGATCGTGGCACCGTTGTCGGGCCACTACGCCACGCTGCTGCGCGACACCGTGAAGACCATGCTGCAAGACCACCAGGTGTTCATCACCGACTGGAAAAATGCGCGCCTGATCCCCGTGGAAGATGGCGAGTTCCATTTGGATGACTATGTGAACTATGTGCAGGAGTTCATCCGCCATCTGCAAGCCACCCACGGCAATTGCCATGTACTGAGCGTGTGCCAACCCACCGTACCGGTGCTGGCCGCAATTTCACTGATGGCCAGCCGGGGCGAAACAACGCCTTCGACCATGACCATGATGGGTGGCCCGATGGACGCCCGCAAGTCCCCCACCTCGGTCAATGAATTCGCCACCAGCAAGAGCTTTGACTGGTTTGAGAACAACGTGATTTACCGGGTCCCCGCCAACTGCGAAGGTGCCGGGCGCCGCGTGTACCCCGGCTTTTTGCAGCACACCGGCTTTGTGGCCATGAACCCCAACAGCCACGCGCAACACCATGTGGACTATTTCAAGGACCTGGTCAAGGGTGATGACGCGGGCGCACAGGCCCACCGCAAGTTCTACGACGAATACAACGCCGTGCTCGACATGGATGCCGACTTTTACCTCGACACCATCAAGGTGGTGTTCCAAGACTACAGCCTGGCCAAGGGCACCTGGGATGTCAAGAGTGTGGACGGCCAGTTGGAACGCGTGCGACCCCAGGACATCACCACCACCGCCGTGTTCTCGGTCGAAGGCGAGTTGGATGACATCACCGGAACCGGCCAAACCACCGCCGTGCATGCCATGTGCAGCGGTATCCCTGAAGCCATGCACGCGCATCTGGAAATCGAGGGGGCCGGGCACTACGGTATTTTCAGTGGTCACCGCTGGCATGAAAAGACTTACCCGGCGCTAAAGTCCTTTATCCTTAGCCACAATACCTAACTTCACGCCCTGACGGGCATTATTAAAGGGATAGTTTCCATGAGAAAAAAAGTCGTATCTGCATCGGAAGCTATCGCCATATTGCGAGACGGGGACACCTTGTGTTGTTCCGGTTTTGGCTCCAACGGTGTGCCGGTTGAACTGATTTTGGCGCTGGAAAAGCGCTTTCTGGAAACAGACTTCCCCAAGAACCTGACGCTGCTGTTCGGTGGTGGCCCCGGTGATGGCGCCACGGGTGGCGTCAACCATCTCGCCCACGAGGGCATGCTCAAGCGCGTCATCGGCGGGCATTACGGACTGGTGCCGCAGATTGGCAAGCTGGCGCTGGAGAGCAAGGTAGAAGCCTACAACCTGCCGCTGGGCGTGATCTCGCACTTGTACCGTGACATCGCCTGCGGCCTGCCTGGCACCGTCACCAAGGTGGGCTTGGGCACCTTCGTCGACCCCCGCCTGGAGGGCGGAAAAATTGGCAGCAAAACCACCGAGGATCTGGTCGAGGTGATCCAGCTGGGTGGGCGCGAACTGCTGTTCTACAAGACCTTCCCCATCTCGGTTGCCTTCATCCGTGGCACCACGGCTGATGCCGAGGGCAACATCACCATGGAGCGCGAAACATTGACGCTGGATGCGCTGGCCATTGCCACCGCCACCAAAAACAGCGGCGGCTTTGTCATCGCCCAAGTGGAGCGCATTGCCGAGCGCGGTTCGCTCAACCCACGGCGCGTCAAGGTACCCGGCATTCTGGTCGATTGTGTCGTCGTGGCGCAGCCTGAAAACCACCCACAAAACCTGGGTGGCAGCTACAACGCGGCCTTTTCGGCCGAAGTGCGTGTGCCACTGGATGCGATCGCACCCATGCCGCTGGATGAGCGCAAGGTCATCGCACGGCGCGCTGCCTTTGAATTGCTACCCAACTCGGTGGTGAACCTGGGGATTGGGATGCCCGAAGGGGTGGCGGCGGTTGCCAACGAGGAAAAAATTCTGAAATACATGACGCTGACCGCCGAGCCCGGCGTCATCGGTGGCATGCCAGCATCGGGGGCCAACTTTGGTGCGGCCACCAACCCGGATGCGGTCATCGACATGAACCAGCAGTTCGATTTTTACGACGGCGGCGGGCTGGACCTGGCGTGCCTGGGGCTGGCCGAATGCGACCCCTCGGGCAGCATCAACGTCAGCCGCTTTGGCCCCAAACTGGCCGGCGCGGGTGGCTTCATCAACATCACGCAAAACAGCCGTACCGTGGTCTTTGTGGGCACCTTTACCGCCGGTGGTTTGAAGATCGCCATTGAAAACGGCCGTGTCAATATCCTGAAGGAAGGCCGGGCCCGCAAGTTTGTGAACCGCATTGAGCAGGTCACCTTCAGCGGCCCCTTTGCCGCCAGCAGTGGGCAAACCGTGCTGTACGTGACTGAGCGCTGTGTGTTCAAACTCACCCCGCAAGGGTTGGAGCTGATCGAAGTGGCCCCCGGCATCGACATCGACAAAGACATCCTGGCCCAGATGGATTTCAAACCCATCATCAACAACCCACAGCCCATGGACCCGCGCATTTTTCAGGCGGAATCCATGCAGCTCAAAGACACCCTGTTATCCATCAGTCTGGTGGACCGCATGCAGTACGACTCCGCCAAGGCAATCGCGTATTACAACTTCCAGGGTTTGCAGATCCACAGTCAGAAAGATGTCGAAGACATCGGCCATGCCGCCGAGGCCCTGTGCAAATCCATCGGCAAGAAAATTGGCGTGGTGGTGAACTACGACAACTTCCAGATTGACGAAAACGTGGTGGACGACTACTCGGCCATGGTGAAGCGCTTGAGCGACCAGTACTACACCGATGTGTCGCGCTACACCACCAGCGCCTTCATGCGCCTGAAACTGGGCGAAGCGCTGGAGCGCCGTGGCCTGGCGGCGCACATTTATGAGACGCCGCAAGAGGCCACCGGGTCGGCCCGCCAGCCTTAGTCGAGCATGGACTCCAGCCCCTCGGTCAACTCCGAGAGGGTTGGCATGAGGTGGACGGACTGGCCGGTGGACTGGGCAGCCAAAGCCGCTACCCAGCCAGGGTCAATACCCAAACGTTTGCCCACCTCGGCCGGGTAGCTGGCAACGATCTCTTCGTCACTCAAGCCCAGCACCTCGGTGCGCGCGCGCCACGCGCCCAAGTGCACCCACGCAGCAGGCTCGGAAAATTCTGCTGCGGCCAAGGGTTGCGGTATATCGCGCAGCGCATCAATGAGGGATTGCGGGAAGTTCCAGATTTTGGCCAACTCGGCGGAAACATCACCGTAGTGGAAACCCAAAGCGGCTTTTTCCAGCTCCGCCCGCCCGGCGCCCAGCACGTTCATTTGCTGGTCCAGCGGCGCCATGGCCTGCGGTATGCCGGCGTGCATTTGCAGCTGCCCAATGCCGTGCATCAGACCCAGCGTGAACACCATGTCGCCATTGGCATCTGCATTGCTGGCAAGCCAGCGCGAGGCGCACGCGGTGTACAGGTTGTAACGCCAAAATTGCTTCAAATCGATACCCGGCGTGCTGCGAAATGCCGCCACCATGCCGTTGCCCAGTACCAGGTTACGCACCATGACAAAACCCAGCATGCGCAACGCATCGTCCACAGTACCAATGGTGCGCGACACATGAAAGTAGGCCGAATTGGCCAGCCGCAGCAGCTTGGCGCTCAGGGCTGGATCGGCCGCCAGCTGGCTTGCGATTTCATCAATAGTGACATCCTCGGAGCTGAAACTTTGAATCAGTTTTTGCGCGACCTGTGGGATGGTGGGCAGCTTGTTGGGCTGGTCGACCAGGCTCTTGAGTTCCATAAATTATTTCCCTTAGATAGTCACCAACTTGGTTGGTAAAACCAAGGTTCATTGTCGCAGAGAACGCACAGTTTAGTGGTATCGTGAAGCCATCTTTAGGGAGTGAATCCATGGCAACGCGCACCAAGTCAAGTCCAAAACAAGAGCCAGCGTCCAACGCGGCGCCCGCCAACGCCCTGGGCGATGCCAGCACGTACCTGACCGATGCCACCCAGCGCACTTTTCTGTTTTTGGATACCTTGCTGGACCGCGGCAACAACTACAAAGAGCACCTTGACCAGGGCACGCCACCGCTACTGAAATTTGCGCATGAGGTGGTGATGGACGGCCACGATTTGCCCGAACCCTGCAACTACGCTTTGCTGCGCTTGATGCCGCCCCAAAGCATGCCGGTCAACCCGCTGGCGCGGCCCGTCGTCGTGGTTGACCCCCGGGCTGGACATGGCCCCGGCATTGGTGGCTTCAAATTTGACTCCGAAGTGGGAATGGCCATGCGTGCCGGGCACACGGTGTACTTCGTCACCTTCCGACCCGAGCCCGAAGAGCAACAAACCCTGTTCACGGTGATGGATGCCGAAGCGCGCTTCATGGAAGAAGTCATCGCCCGCCACCCCCAGTGCCAAGCCAAACCGGTGGTCATCGGCAACTGCCAGGCCGGCTGGGCCATGATGGCGCTCAATGCAGTGCGCCCCGAGCTGTTTGGCCCCTTGATGATCATGGGCGCGCCGGTGTCGTATTGGGCGGGTAGCTCCACACTGAACCCGATGCGCTACGCCGGGGCCTCGTTGGGCGGCTCGTGGCTGGCATCATTGACCGGTGATATGGGCGCCGACCGCTTTGACGGCGTGCACCTGGTCGAAAATTTCGAGAAGCTCAACCCGGCCAACACCCACTGGAACAAGTACTACAACCTGTGGTCCAGTGTGGACACCGAGGCCGAGCGCTTTCTGGAATTCGAGCGTTGGTGGGGCGGCTTCTTCCGCATGACCGGCAGCGAGATCGAGTCCATCGTCGAGAATTTATTTGTCGGCAACCGCCTGGCCCGCGGCACCATGAAGGCGGGCGACCGCACCATTGACCTGCACAACATCACCGCGCCGATTGTGGTGTTTGCATCCTGGGGTGACAACATCACGCCGCCACCGCAAGCGCTGAACTGGATCATTGACACCTGGGGTGATGAGCGTGCCATTGCCGCCGCCGGGCGCACCATCATTTATGTGCTGCACGAAAGCGTGGGGCATCTGGGCATTTTTGTCGGCGGCGATATTGCCCGCAAGGAGCATGACCAGCTCGTGACCTCACTGGACGTGATTGAAAGCCTGCCACCCGGCCTGTATGAAATGAAGCTGGTGGCCAAGGCCGGACTGGAAGAACAGCGCTGGGACCAGCTGGAGCCGGGCGACTACACCGTGCATTACGAATACCGCACCATGGAAGATATTCGCGCACTGAATCCAGAAGGACGCGAAGAGGAGGCGATGTTCTCCACTATCGCCAAGATGTCGGAATTCAACGCCACCCTCTACAAAACCTGGATGCGGCCTTGGGTGAAGGCGATGTCGACGCGCAAGGTGTCGGACGCCATGGGCAAGCTCAACCCGATGCGCATGCAACGCCAAATGTTCTCGGACTCCTTCCCGCTGGCTCCCTTTATTCGCAAACAGGCGGCCGAGGCCCGCGCCAACCGCGCACCCATTGCCGATGACCACCCACTGCGTCTGCTCGAAAAGAAAATGGCCGCGCAGATCACCGACAGTCTCAACAAATTCCGCGACCAGCGCGATGCACGCACGGTGAAACAGACGCGCGAGATGTTCGGACCCAAAGGGCTGGGCGCCTGGATCAAACCGGACGAGCCGGATGCCGACATTGCCCACGCCCGCGCCCTGCGGGATCTGGAAAGCTTTCGGACCTCCTCACTGACCCACATCAGCGAAGGCGGTTTTGCCGAGGCCGTGTGCCGCATTGTGTTGTCGGGGATGGTCTCGATTGGTTCGTTCGAACGGCGCAGCCTGCGACTGGCGCGACTGTTGGCACAACTCCCCGCCGACTCGCGCACGGGCGGCACATCCGCACCCATCAACTGGGTGCAATTGCTCAAGGAGCAGGCGCGCATCACAGCCGTGGCACCGGTAGAGGCGCTGAACGCCCTGGGCGAGCTATTGCCCGACACCGACAGCCGCGAACGCGCATTGGCCGTGTCCGCAGCCGTGATGATGATTGAACCGACCTTGGCCAATCCGCGCTCGGAGATCATCGAGTTCTTGATCGACACCCTGGGCGTTGATCCGCAACGCGTCATTGGGCTTGCACGCAAGCTGACCGAGTCGCTGGAAGCACCGACAGATGCGGTGAAAGCGGTGAAGGTTGCGGCAAAAGTCGCGACCAAGCGCAAAGCAACGCCCCGGTCTTCGTCGTAGTTACAACACTGTCACAACCACGTCACACGGGCTCCCGACCCTGTCGGGAGTCACGCAGTTTTTCGCATTCAATTTATGACCCAATCATCC
>CAJASG010000140.1 GCA_903944555.1 uncultured beta proteobacterium | reverse complement strand
TCTTCCTTGGACGCCATGTAGTGGGTGATGCGACCATCGGGCTGGCGGATGGGGGTGATCTGCGCAGCCTCGGTATAGCGGCTTCCATCCTTGCGGCGGTTGTAGAACACCCCTTCCCACGCCCGGCCCTCGGTCATGGCTTTCCAGAGGTCCTTGTAGGTTTGCGCAGGCGTATCCCCCGACTGCAGTACCCGCGGATTTTGGCCAAGCGCCTCCTGACGGCTGTAGCCCGTAGACTGGACAAACGCCTCATTGACGTACTCAAGATGCCCCTCCAGATCGGTGATGGCGACCACCACCGGACTTTGCTCCACCGCCATGGAGAGCTGGCGAATCTTGGCCTCACTGGCCTTGCGGTCGGAGATGTCCCGGATGTAGGCGGTGAAGAAGTGTTTGCCGTTTTGCAGCAGCTTGGAAAGCGTCAACTCCATCGGAAACTGGGTGCCATCCGCGCGCAGACCCTGCACCTCAATTCGCTTACCCAAAATAGTCGCGTTTCCGGTGCTTATGTAGCGAGCAATGCCATGACGGTGCGCCGAACGCAACTCGGGCGGGACGATCAAGTCCGCCAAATCCTTCCCCATGGCGTCTTCGGCGGCATGGCCAAACACCGGCTCGGCTTGTGCGTTCCAGGCAATGATTCGGCCGTCCCCATCGATGCTGACAATGGCATCCAGGGACGCGTCAATCAACATCTGGGCCCGCGCCTGGCTCTCTTTGACAGACTCGTCCAGCAAACTAAGCGCCAGCTCGGACTGGGTGCGTTGTGCCAGCGCCGCCAGTTGCTGCACCCGCAGGTGCTCTCGCCACAATAAAAACAAACCACCGCACAGCGCGAGCACCGCGACAAAAGCAATCAACGAAACCCAAAGAACCAACACACGCAGGGGTGCAAACACTTCGTCTTGGTCGAGCTTGGCGACGATGTGCCAATCGGTCCCGGCCACCGGCAGGTAAGCCGCAAACACCGCCTTGCCGCGGTAATCCACGCCTTCCGTGATGCCGGGTGCATTGGCTCTTATGGCCACCGCAGCCGGCAGGCCCGGCGTGTCCATGGAGGGCGCCAGGACCAATGCCGTACCTTTCTTGTGCCGCAAGTCATTCAGGAATACGGCTGTGTCGCCGTCTCTTCGCACCAGCAGGGTCTCGCCACTGGGGCTGGCGGTGGGCCAAGCCTGGATCACCGGGTAGACAAACTGATTGACGTTGACGCGGACAATGATGGCCGCAGCAGGACGCCCAAACGGCTGATGCTCCCTAAGGATCGGCACCAACCAGTGCATATGCGGGTTTTGGTTCTGGTCCAAATAAATCGTACTACGCTGGATTTTTCCCAGTGGCACATCCCGTAGCAAACGCACGGTATCCGTGCTGAGATGGGTTTCATGGCCAGAGGACATCAGCACTTGTCCATCCGGTTTTGCCACCACAACTCCGGCATAGCCATAGGCGGTAAGCAGGCTATCGAGGTAACGCTGCAGATGCCCCTGGCTCTCTGTATCCAATCGCCCACTCGCCAATTGCTCGATTTGTTTGGCAAGGGTCTCATTGGCCATCAGCGCCAGGCCATTGGCATTCCTTTCCTGGAGCCAGTTTTCAATCTGACCGGCTTTCAGCTTGGCGATGGCTTCCAGGCTGGCATAGGTGTCGCGCTCGACTGCCGGGCTGTAAAGTTTGACAACGACCAGGCTGGCCAACGGCACCACCATCATCAGAGCTACAAATATGAAAGCGAGTGCACCCATCCGACGGCTGCGCCCCCCACTGACATGACTGCCTGGGAACGCTAAGCTGCTTGGCGCTATTGCTTTTTTTGACATGACTCCCGCTGTAACGTCAATTCAATCAACGTGTCCGCCAGTATATTGGCCCGCACTGCAATTACGCCAATCACTCGGACGAATAGTGCGCGATGCGCCGCATATCCCGTCAGGGCACGTCCGTGCGCGTTCGCAATGGACAGCGCAGGCGCACGGTGCTGCCATGGTTTGGCGCGGATTCAATCACAAGCTTGCCGCCAATCAGTTCGGCACGCTCCTGCATTCCAAGCACGCCCACACTGCCGCCGGCCAGCGCGCGCGCGCGCATGTGTGCGACATCAAAACCGCAACCGTCATCTTGAATCCAAAGCAGCAGGCTATCGTCCTCCACATCCAAAGTGATCGTCACCCGCGTGGCCTGCGCGTGGCGTGCAATATTGGTCAGCGCCTCTTGGGCAATCCGAAAGCACGCGGTCTCAATGTCGGCCTCCAGCCGGTGCGCAAGCCGCGCGGAGTGGACATCCACCACCAGATTGCTACGTTCGGCATGCTGTTCAGCCATCCAGCGCAGGGCGGGTGAAAGTCCAAGATCGTCCAGCATGGGTGGACGCAAGGCCATCGCCAACTGCCGCACATGCTGAACCGCGTCTTCCACAATGCGCAGGTTCTCGGCATTGAGATCGTCTTGCGACAGGTGTTTGAACCGGGCGTGTGACTGCAGATTGATCTTGATGGCCGTCAACGACTGGCCCAGTTCGTCATGCAGCTCAATGGCCATGCGCCGGCGCTCGGTTTCCTGCACTTCCAGCACCCGCCGTGACAGCGCTTGCAGCTCAAGCGCGTGTTGGCGCAAGCTGTCTTCGCGTGCCAATTGTTCCCGAATCTGGCGGGACATGTCACTCACCACCATGCGCAGCACCGGTGCGCCGTTTTGGTCTGATCCCGGAACCGAGATCGCCGAAACATTGACCCACAAATGGATGCCATCGTGCTTGCGCATGCGCAGTTCGCACGACTGCGTTTGCGGGGTCTTGGCCGACTGTTTACTCAGCAGGTAATAGATGTCCTGGTCCTGTGGGGCAATCAGGCTTTGTATGGGCTGATGGATCAAGCGGCGCCGGTCGTATCCCAAAAGCATGGCGGTGGTGAGATTGGCATGCTGAATCAAGCCCACTTCGTCTACGGTGATGTAACCCACGGGGGCTAGGTCGTAGAAATCAAAATAATGGGCATTGGAAATATCCAGGGCGGCCTGCGTGCGGCGCAACTCCTGGTTTTGCATCTCCAGTTCAATTTGGTGAACCTGCAAGTCGTGCAGCGCCTGCTCCAGCTTTTCCGGTGCCGGCTGGGCAACACTTGGCATTGATTGGACTGACTCGCCCTTGAGTGCGGCTTCGGCCCGCGCACGCAAGGCTTGCATGAAATCCGGGGACTGGCTGCTCATGCGGCCGTCACCCGCCGCCAAAACGGCACCGCCCACGATTTGCAATGAAACAAGACAATCATGTAGCGATTATCTGTGCACCCAGATCGCCTGGGCACCCGCGTTTATTCCTAGGCCTATGCTTTGGCGGGCAACCACTGTCCCAGTGCAAATACCGAATTGGGTGCGCTGGGCCGTGCCAACTCGGCTTTAGGCTTTTGAAACACACCCTTTTTGGTCGCCATGCGTTCTTCCACCTGGAATCCTTTGGCACGCTGTTCCGTGGCCAAGGTACGCAACGTGATAGTTTTCATGTGCGTCACCAGCGCCGATTGCAGGTCATCCCATAAACCTTGCGTCATGTCTTGCGCGCTCTGGGAAGTTTCGCGTTGATTGACAGGCTTGCCGTCGTCCTCACTCTCTTCAATGGCGCCAATGATGTCTGCCACGGTAATGCTGTCGCCCCGAAAGCCCAAGGCATAACCGCCGCCTGGTCCACGGGTACTTTCCACCAGCCCTTGCTGGCGCAGCTTGGCAAACACCTGCTCCAAATAGGACAAGGAAATGCGGTGACGCATGGCGATGTCCACCAGCGGCACGGGTTGTGCACTTTCGCGCATTGCCAAGTCGATCATGGCGGTGATGGCAAATCTGCCTCGGGTACTAAGTCGCATGGATTTCACTCCTGTAAGCCGATATGGCTTGTGTATTGGTCGAATGTAATCAAGACTATGCTTCGTGTAAATTCGT
>CAJASG010000139.1 GCA_903944555.1 uncultured beta proteobacterium | reverse complement strand
TCTTCTTCACCCACGGAGAAGGCAACCACGGGAACGTCTTTGGCCTTCAGACCGGCATTGCCCAGTTCTTTGTAGAAAGGCACGTTGGAGTCACCGTTGATGGTGGACACCACGGCGGTCTTGCCACCGGCGGCAAATTTCTTGACGTCAGCCACGATGGTTTGGTAGTCGGAGTGGCCAAACGGGGTGTACTTTTCGTCGATGTCTTTGTCAGCCACGCCTTTGGATTTCAAGTAAGCGCGCAGAATCTTGTTGGTGGTGCGGGGGTACACGTAGTCAGTGCCCAGCAAAACCCAGCGCTTGGCGCCGCCGCCTTCTTTACTCATCAAATAATCGACGGCAGGAATCGCTTGCTGATTCGGTGCTGCACCGGTGTAGAACACGTTTTTGGACAGCTCCTCGCCCTCGTACTGCACGGGGTAGAACAGCAGGCCGTTCATTTCTTCCACCACCGGCAACACCGACTTGCGGGACACAGAGGTCCAGCAACCGAAGATGACCGAGACCTTGTCCTGACCCAGCAACTGCTTGGTTTTTTCAGCAAACAAAGGCCAATTGGACGCAGGGTCAACGATGACCGGCTCCAGCTTTTTACCCAATACGCCACCCTTGGCGTTAATCTCTTCAATGGCCATCAGCACGGTGTCTTTCAACACGGTTTCCGAGATAGCCATGGTGCCCGAGAGGCTGTGCAAGATGCCGACCTTGATGGTGTCGGCCGCATGCGCTGGCAACGCATACAGGGTGGTAAGGGCAACGGCGGCAGTAAGCGCCTTGAGAGTGAAACGACGTGAATTCGAGCTTTGCATGTGTGACCTTCCGTAGTTAAAGAAAACCTGACTCGCCACGCAACGCCTGCTTGTTCAGTCAGGCTTTGCTTAACGATGGGTTGACTTTAGGGAAGGTCAGGCAAATGCGAAATACGCCGAGTGGCGTATGTGGTGACCGTACTCAATGTGGGCGAAGCACCTGATCGAAGGTGCGGAAATTTAAGCGGTCTTACAAGCGCTTTGTTTTACGGTGAAGTAGCGAGGTATTCACCCAAGTTATCACAACTCCGTTCGCAACGACCAGATCTCCGGAAACAGCACCACGTCCAGCATCTTGCGCAAATAGCTCACGCCACCGGTGCCACCGGTGCCGCGTTTGAAACCGATGACGCGCTCCACCGTTGTTACGTGCCTGAAACGCCAAAGGCGAAAGGCATCTTCCAGGTCGGTGAGCTCTTCGCCCAGTTGATACAGATCCCAATGCGCCGTCGGATTGCGGTAGACCTGCAGCCAGGCTTGCTCCACGGCCTTGCTGGCGGCGTAAGGTTGTGACCAGTCGCGCTGCGTGTGCGTCGTTGGAACGTCCAGGCCGCGGCGCGCTAACAGGCGCAATGATTCGTCGTACAGCGACGGCGCCACATAGGCGGCCTGCACCAGTGCCAAGCGCTCGGGCGCATGGGCGTGTGGTTGCAGCATGGCGGCATTTTTGTTGCCCAAAGCAAACTCTATGCAGCGGTACTGAAAGCTCTGGAAGCCGCTGCTTTGTCCCAAGTAGGGCCGCATCGCGGAGTACTCGGGTGGTGTCATGGTGGCCAGCACATCCCAAGCGTGGACCAGTTGTTCCATGATTTTGCTGACACGCGCCAGCATCTTGAAGGCTGCTCCCAGCTCATCGTTGGCAATGTTCTGAATGGCTGCGCCGAGCTCATGCAGCATCAGCTTCATCCACAGCTCGCTGGTCTGGTGCTGGATGATAAACAGCATCTCATCGTGCGTGGGCGACAGCGGTGTTTGCGCCGAGAGTATGGTGTCTATGTGCAGG
Source organism: uncultured beta proteobacterium (assembly GCA_903944555.1). Lineage (GTDB taxonomy): Bacteria > Pseudomonadota > Gammaproteobacteria > Burkholderiales > Burkholderiaceae_C > Allorhodoferax. Next base: position 9,160 of record CAJASG010000139.1, on the reverse strand, counting down.
TAGTCGCCATAGCTCATGCTCTTGCTGAAATCGAGTTGGGCTCTTTCTTCTGCGACTATTGTCTCGCCCGCCGAGGCGGTGGCGTGCATAGGGCAGCCGGAAGGAGGGTTGCTGGTATTACTCATCTCAGGTCACCGCGTGTTTCTGGTTGAATTCGGGCTTCTTCCATTCCTCGGTCTCCAGCACCTGGCGCAGGTGCTCCACCGCATTCCACACATCACAGTAGCCGATGTACAGAGGCGTAAAACCAAAGCGCAGGATGTCCTTGTGGATGCCGCCGTCACCGGCGCGGAAATCGCCAATCACGCCGCGCGCAATCAGCGCCTGCACGATAGCAAAGGCGCCTGAACCAAGGGCGCCACCTGCGTCGTGCTCGCGGGTCAGGCAGACCTGTGAGCCGCGCTGGGCATGTTCGCGTGGGGTTGCCAGGCCCAGTCCGAAGCCGTGGCAACGTTCTTCCACCAATTTGATGTAAAGGTCGGTCAACGCCAGCGACTTGGTGCGTAGTGCTGCCATGCCACCCAATGCCTCTGCGGCCGTAAAGCCATCCAGGCCGCACTCCAGCAACGACATGCTGACGATGGGTTGCGTACCGCACAGGTAGCGGGTGATGCCGGCAGCGGGTTGGTAATCGGCCGTGAATTCAAACGGCTTGGCATGGCCCCACCAGCCCGACAGCGGCTGCCAAAAGCGGTCCGCATGCTTGGGGTTGACCCATACAAAAGCCGGTGCGCCGGGGCCACCATTCAGGTACTTGTAGCCGCACCCAATAGAAAAGTCGGCCTTCGCGCCAGCCAGGTCCACCGGAACGGCGCCTGCGCTGTGCGCCAGGTCCCACACCACCAGCGCGCCGGCAGCGTGCGCCGCAGCGGTGACGGCGGCCATGTCGTGCATGGCACCGGTGCGGTAGTTGACGTGGGTCAGCATCAAAACCGCCACGTCTGCGGTGAGTGTGGCCGCAATTTCTTCCGGCTCCACCAGTTGCAGCGTGTAGCCGCGCTCCTTGCACAGGCCCTCGGCGATGTAGAGGTCAGTGGGGAAGTTGCTGCGCTCACTGACCACCACGCGACGCTGCGGAGCGTCCTGTTTGGCGATCGACAGCGCGGCGGACAACACCTTGAACAGATTGATGGACGTGGTGTCGGTGGTCACTACCTCGTCCGGTCCAGCGCCGATCAGAGGCGCGATCCTATTGCCCAGGCGCTGTGGCAGGCTGAACCAGCCTGCAGTGTTCCACGAACGAATCAGGCCGGTGCCCCATTCCTGGGTGATGACCTCGGCAGCGCGCGCGGCAGCGGCTTTGGGCATCACACCCAGGGAGTTGCCATCGAGATAGATGACGCCGGTTGGAATGGAAAACAGATCGCGCAAATGCCCGAGTGGGTCCGTCGCATCACGCTGCTGGCAGTCTTGAAGTGTGGTCATGGATAGTTCTATCTACTTGGGTTCAAAGCTTACTTAGAGGAGGAGTTATTCAATGTCTTTGCCAACCAGCGGCAAAGCTCGCTGTTCGATTCCTCGAATCCGTGAATCGCTGTGAAGTGGTTAGCATCCGGTTGCGCCTTGAGAAAACCCGTATTCCCGCTCGCCGTCCATGCCGCGTAGAACAAGGCGGACTGGCGCGCAAACTCGGTGCTTTCGGCGCCGCCCCAAGTGGCCCAGGTCGGCGTGGTACAGGGGCGCACCTGAAAGGCCGGCGAGTTACGCAAAATCGTGCCGTCATCGAGTTGAATCATGGGCTGCAGATAGCTGTAACGCAAGGGCGCCAGGTCAAACAAGCCACTCACCAGAATGGCGGCCTTCAACGGGTCTTGCGGCAAACCATAGTCACGCACCCAATCGGTCAACAAACACATGGCTGCCAGGTGTGCTCCGGCAGAATGGCCACCGATGCCAATACGGGCCGGGTCGCCACCGTACTGTGCAATATTGCGCACCGTCCAGGCGACGGCGGCGCGGGCTTGGCGTGTGATCTCGTCAATGCTGACCTGTGGGCACAAGGCGTAGTTGACCACCACCGTCGTAATCCCCAGCGGCTGCAAACCCAGTGCAATGCCACTGAACTCTTTGCTCGAAAAGGCTCGCCAGTAGCCCCCGTGAATAAACACAAACACGGGCGCATTGGGATCGTCAGCGGGAAAAATATCCAGGGTTTCATGCACTGTGGGTCCAAACGGCACATCCAGTACACACTTCAAGTTCTGACGCGCCGCTTGGGCTGTAGCCAGGTAATGGTCCAGGGGCGAAGGGCCATCGCCCAGCCCGAGCGAGGGGTTGTATTGCGCATCAATTTGCGCCTGGCTATCAAAGTCGCGGTACAGGGTGTTCATAGGTCAGCGCTCCCCCAGGCCAATCGGCGCCGGTGCCCGCGTGACGATGCGGGTGAACAAGCGGTCATACATGGGATCACGTGGAAATCTCCCGTTCAATGGATCAACATTGCCGGCAAAGGCTGCATCAATCTCTTTCCAGTCGTTGGCGTCCAGTACCCTCAGTGCGGCAGGAAGAATCACGGCCTCCTCCTGCTGCATATGCTCCAGGTAGAACTGCAGGTGACGCTTGGCAGCAATTTCAAAGGCCTCGCGGCGCGTGGGACCCAGTAGCTCCCAGGCTTTGAGCAAATATTGCAGCTCGCGGATGGCGGCTTCACCCCGCGCATGCTCTTTGTCGAGTCGGGCAATCAGTTCCGCAGTTTCAGGTGCGCGCTGGGCGACCTTGGGAAACAGCAACTCGGTTTCCTTGGGGTGGTGCAGGCGCTCAGGGAACTCGTCGATGTAAAACAACATGGCACCTACCACCTCAAAGTAGCCCGGTAGGTCATCGCAGGGGCCGCGCTCAATCATCATGCCCAGCGACTTCGCAATCGCGGCGATCGTGCCGTGTTCTTCCTGAATGATTCGAATACTTTGAGGCTTCATGGTCAGACCTTTAGCGAATGTTGCAGTGCAAACCTGCGAAATTAAAAAGCCGCAATGCCGGTAATAGCACGACCCAGAATAAGGGCGTGAATGTCGTGCGTACCTTCATAGGTATTGACCACTTCCAGGTTCACCAGATGGCGGGCTACGCCAAATTCGTCGCTGATGCCGTTGCCGCCCATCATGTCGCGTGCCACACGGGCGATGTCCAGCGACTTGCCGCACGAGTTGCGCTTGATGATGGAGGTCATCTCGACCGCAGCCTGGCCGCTGTCCTTGAGGCGCCCGACTTGCAGGCAGCTTTGCAGGCCGAGCGTGATTTCAGTCAGCATGTCGGCCAGCTTCTTTTGCACCAGTTGATTGGCCGCCAAAGGTTTTCCGAACTGATGGCGGTCCATGGTGTACTGGCGGGCACGGGCGTAACAGTCTTCGGCCGCACCCAGTGCACCCCAGGCAATACCGAAACGCGCGCTGTTCAGGCAGGTGAATGGTCCTTTGAGACCCCGCACATCGGGAAACGCATTTTCTTCCGGGCAAAACACCTCATCCATCACAATTTCACCAGTGATGCTGGCACGCAAGCCAACCTTGCCGTGAATCGCCGGGGCGCTCAAGCCTTTCCAGCCTTTCTCCAGCACAAAGCCGCGAATCGAGCCTTCGTCGTCCTTGGCCCAGACCACGAACACATCGGCAATCGGGCTGTTGGTGATCCACATTTTTGAGCCACTCAGGGAGTATCCACCGGGGGTCTTTTTGGCGCGGGTGATCATGCTACCGGGGTCAGAGCCATGGTTGGGTTCGGTCAGGCCAAAGCAGCCGATCCACTCGCCAGTGGCAAGCCGGGGCAGGTACTTCTGCTTGGTCGCCTCAGACCCGAATTCATTGATCGGCACCATCACCAAAGACGACTGAACGCTCATCATGGAGCGGTAGCCCGAGTCCACACGCTCCACTTCGCGCGCCACCAGGCCGTAGCACACATAATTCAGGGCGGCACCGCCATAGGCTTCAGGAATCGTCGCGCCTAACAGGCCCAATGCGCCCATTTCGCGAAAGATGCCTGCATCGGTCTTTTCGTTGCGAAAGGCATCGAGCACACGCGGTGCCAGCTGTTCCTGGCAATAGCTGTGGGCCGCATCACGCACTTGGCGTTCGTCGTCGGTGAGTTGCTGGTCGAGCAAGAGTGCGTCGTCCCATTTGAATGCGTTTTTACTGGTTGCCATGCTGTACGTCCTAAAAATCTACTATAAAAACTGTAGCTAGCTGCGCTTATTCCATGCGCTCTAACACCAATGCGATGCCCTGACCTACGCCAATACACAGGCTCACCACGGCGTAGCGACCCTGACGGCGCGCCAGCTCGTGGGTGGCGCTGATGACCAGACGTGCGCCCGATGCGCCCAGCGGGTGGCCAACTGCAATCGCGCCGCCGTTGGGGTTCACGCGTGCATCCTGCGCATCGAGTCCGAGTTGTCGCAGGCAGCCCAGCGCCTGGGCGGCAAAGGCTTCGTTGATTTCAATGAGGTCCATCTGCGCCAGCGTGAGTCCGCTGCGCGCCAAGGCCTTGTGGATCGCCGCCACCGGGCCCAAGCCCATCAGGCGGGGCTCGATGCCGACGACCGCCGCCGAGCGGATGCGGGCCAGGGCTGGCATGCCGTGGCGCTGCCCGGCGTCCTGGCTTGCCAGCAAGACCACGGCGGCACCGTCGTTGATACCCGAGGCGTTGCCAGCCGTGGTGACTCCGCCTTCAAACAGGGGCTTGAGCCGCTGTAAAGAGGCCAGCGTGGTATCAAAGCGTGGATGCTCGTCGATGTCAAAAATGACCGGGGGCGCTTTGCGTCCTTGCGGCACTTCGACCGCTACGATTTCCTGTGCGAACACCCCTGCCTTCTGGGCCGCGGCAAAGCGCTGTTGCGATTGCAGGGCAAAGGCATCGCAGGCCTCGCGGGTGATCCCCAGGGTGGAGGCCACGGCATCTGCCGTCTCGGGCATGCTGTGGTTGCCAAAGGCCTCGATCACCCGGGGGTTGGGAAAGCGTGCGCCTATGGTCGAGTCGGCCACGCGCAGGTCACGGCTGTAGGGCGACTCCGCCTTAGCCATCACAAAAGGGGCGCGGCTCATGCTTTCCACACCACCGGCCAGGTACACCTCACCCTCACCTGCCGTGATGGCGCGGGCACAGTCCACCACCGCCGCCAGCCCACTGCCGCACAGCCGGTTGACGGTTTGCCCGGGCACGCCTGCGCCCAAACCGGACAGCAGAGCCGCGTGGCGCGCGATGTTGCGGCTGTCCTCGCCGGCTTGGCAGGTACAGCCCAACACCACATCCTCGGCCAGCGCTGCCATGGGCGAGCGTTTGGCGATGGTGTGCAGCAGATGGGCGGCCAGATCGTCTGGTCGCACAGAGGCCAGTGCGCCTGCGTGGCGGCCAAAGGCGGTGCGGGCACCGTCATAAATATAAGCATTTAGCATGGCATTCAGTCTTGTTCGTGTTCAAACGTGAGCAGTGATGTACCCAACTCGGCACGTCGGCGCAGCCAGGGTGATGGCCGATACCGCGGGTCACCCGTGGAAGCCTCCAAGTTGCGCAAAATTTGCAACAACAAGCGCGGCCCCAGAGCATCGCCCCAGGCCAATGGCCCTTGCGGATAACCCAGGCCCAGCGTTACTGCGGCATCAATGTCCTGCGGGCTGGCAATCCCCTGCTGGGCAATATCACAACCAATGTTGACAATGGTGGCCAGCACACGCTGCCCCACCAAACCGGTGCTGTCACGCAAGACCCGCACAGAAGTGCTCAAGGGACGCAAGAGCGATACAGCGCGCTGCACGCTTTCGGCAGACGTTAATGGATTGGTAAAGACTGCGGCGCAACGCGCTTGGGGCAGCAACCAGTCCAACGCCACGGTGCGCATGGCATCCAAACCTTCGGCGGCCACGCAAGCAGTCACATCTTCGCCCAAGGGCAAGACGATGCACAAGGCATCCTGACTGGGGTGTGCAGTCTCTTCAATTTGCGCGCCCATCTCATGCAGCCATGCGGCGCAGGTCTGGCCCCACGCGGCCTGGCGGCGGCTCACCCACACCGGGCCAGGCGCCGCATCGGCACGCGTCGGCCACACGGTCGGCTGCGCAAGCCCATTGGTATAGGTGTAGAAACCCGAGCCGCTTTTTCGCCCCAGCAACCCGGCCTTTTGGCGCACCACCGTGAGCGGTGAGGGACGAAAGCGCGGCTCATCGAAATACTGGCGGTACACCGACTCCATCACCGGCACGGACACATCCAGCCCGACCAGATCAAACAACTCGAACGGACCCAGACGGAAACAACCTTGACCGCGCAATACCTCGTCAATAGCCGCAGGCGAGCCAACCGACTCGCCCAGCAGGCGCAATGCCTCGGTGCCAAACCCGCGACCGGCATGGTTGACGATGAAGCCCGGCGTGTCTTTGGCGCGCACCGCCCGGTGCCCCATGCGCTGGCCCAGCGCCAGCATCGCGTCGCCCACCGTGGCGTCAGTCCGTGCGCCCTCAATGACTTCCACAATTTTCATCAGCGGAACCGGATTGAAAAAGTGAAACCCCACCACCCGCGCAGGCTTCGCGCAACCCGCCGCAATGGCCGTCACCGAAAGTGACGAGGTGTTGGTTGCCAACACCGCGTTGGCACCGACAATGGCTTCGAGTTGCTGAAACAAGGCTTGCTTGGCTTCGAGCTTTTCAATGATGGCCTCGACCACCACATCCGCATCGGCCAGTTCTTGTAGCGAAGTGGCCACGGACACCCGCGCCATCGCGGCTTGGGCCTGTGCTGGCGTGAAGCGGCCGCGCTCGACCAATTTACCAAATGTGGCAGCGAGCGTGGCGTGTGCACGCTGTGCAACACCGTCAAAACCGTCGTACAACCGTACTGCTACGCCTGCTTGCGCCGCAATCTGCGCAATGCCCTGCCCCATGACCCCCGCGCCAATCACGGCCAGTGTCAAGGATTCGCTGTGAGGATCAAACATGTCGGTGCAATCAATCCGGAATGACGGCAGTCACTTCGATTTCAACCTTGGCGCGGTCCTCAATCAGCTCGGATACCTGCACCGCGGTCATGGCGGCATTGAAGCTGCCAATGATCTCGCGAAAGGCTTTTCCGATTTCCGGGTAGGCAGCCACATACTCGCGTTTGTCGGTGACGTACCAAGTCATGCGCACAATGTGCTCGGGGCGGGCACCGGCTTCGGTTAGGACATCCACCACATTGATCAGTGCCTGACGGACTTGCCCGGCCATGTCGTCGGTGTGGAACACGCACTGCGCGTCCCAGCCAATCATGCCCGCCACGAACACCATCTGGCCGCGGGCCATGACACCATTCGAATAGCCACGTGGGCGTGCCCAATGGGGCGGTTGAATTACTTTCATCTTGAATCTCCTGTAAAACTTTGCCAGCGTGCGACACCTTCGCGCACGTCTTGTGGAATTTCGATTGCGCCATCGTGTGCCAAGGATGTTGACACCAGCACTTGCCGAATTTGTACACAGCAAACTGGTCCGTGCACGCAATCGACCCGCAGCGTGAGGGAGCGACTACCCATGCGTTCGAGCTGCAACCGGAACTCCACCGCATCGCCCATGCGACACGGAGCACGGAACTCGCTTTGCAACGCCACGGTCGGCAGGCCAATGCGGCGCTGCCCCAGCAGTTGCGCGTAATTCACACCCAGGGCCTGGGTAAACCAGTCTTCCACTACGGCGTTCAGCATCACGAAATACTGCGGAAAAAACACCATCCCTGCCGGGTCGCAATCCGAAAACCGGATGGCACGGGATTGTTGGAATATGCGCGAAGCTGTGGCATCTACAGCTATGAGCAGGCTTTGGGGCTTCATGGCTTCAGACCCCGATGTAACGGTGCCAGACATCGGGATTGCCTCCGAGTTGCTCGGAGTCACCCTGCCACACCACTTTGCCACGTTCGATGATGGTGTGGTGGTCGGCCAGATTGACCAGTTTTTGCACATATTTATCGATGACCAAAATACTCTGCCCATGCGCCCTAAGCGTGGACAGGCAGCGCCAGATGTCCTCGCGAATCAGCGGCGCCAGTCCTTCGGTCGCTTCGTCCAGAATCAGCAGGTGGGGGTTGGTCAACAGCGCACGTCCAATGGCCAGCATTTGTTGCTCGCCGCCGGAGAGTTGGTTGCCCATGTTGCGGGCACGCTCCTTGAGTCGGGGGAACAGGTCGTACACGCGGTCCAGCGTCCAGGGCTCTTTGCTGCGGCTGCGGTTGGCGGCAAAGGCGCGCAGGTTTTCTTCAACCGACAGATTGGCAAAAATCATGCGCCCCTCCGGCACTACTGCCATGCCCATGCGCCCGATGCGGTCAGGACTCAGGCCGTCAATGCGTTCGCCGCAAAAACGTATGGTGCCGCCGGTGGCGCGGGTCAGTCCAAAAATGGAGCGCACGGTGGTGGTTTTTCCCATGCCGTTGCGGCCCAACAGGGTGGCGGTTTCACCCACACCCATCTTCATCTGGATGCCAAAAAGAATCTGACTGCTGCCGTAGGCCGTGCGCAGATCGTCGATTTCAAGCAGTGTTTCGGTGTTGGAACTCATACAGCGTCATCTCCCAGATATGCGCGCTTGACATCAGGGTTGTCTTTGATTTGCTGTGCTGTGCCACTGGCAATCACCTTGCCAAACACCAGCGTTGAAATGGTGTCTGCCAGGCGAAACACCGCGTCCATGTCGTGCTCGACCAGCAAAATGGTTAACTCGCCGCGCAGACTCTCCAACAGGGTCACCATATTCTCCGACTCATCGGGCCCCATACCGGCCATGGGCTCATCGAGCAGCAGCAACTTGGGCTGGGTAGCCAACGCCAAACCGAGCTCTAGCTGGCGTTGTTCGCCGTGCGACAGTGAGCCCGAAATAGTATGCAGACGTGCACCGAGACCGACCCGCTCAGCCAGCGCGGCAGCCTGGGCGTAGCGCTCACGCTCCGAGCGGGCTGCCGCCCAAAAGCGGAAACTGCTACCAGTGCGTGCCTGCACCGACAGTGCAATGTTGTCCAGCACCGACAGGCGTTTGAAGATGCTGGTGATTTGGTACGAGCGCACTAATCCGATGCGCGCACGTTGGTGCATGGGCATGGCGGTCACGTCGTGTCCACCAAAGCGAATTGCGCCGGCATCAGGTTGCAAGGCCCCGGAAATTTGGTGAATCAGCGTAGTCTTGCCAGCACCGTTGGG
>CAJASG010000138.1 GCA_903944555.1 uncultured beta proteobacterium | reverse complement strand
GTCGACCCCAACGCGGTGGAGAGGGTGCTGTTGATGGAGTCAAAGTTCACCGACAGGGCGCTGGCTTTGTCACGGTCAATGTCAATTTGCAACGTGGGCGCATCCTCCAGGCCGTCCGGGCGCACCTGGGTCAGTACCTTGCTCTTGGATGCCATGCCCATCAGCTGGTTGCGGGCTGCCACCAGCGCATCGTGGCCTTTGCCACCGCGGTCCTGCAAGCGGAAGGTGAACCCCGAGGCTGTGCCGAGTTCGGGAATGGACGGTGGGCTCAAGGGGAAGATAAAGGCATCGCGGATGCCCATCAAGCCGCCAAACGCGCGTCCGGCCAACGCCTGCGCCGAATGCTCTGGCCCTGCTCGATCGGCCCAGTCCTTGAGCGTCACAAAGGCCAGTGCGGCATTTTGCCCTTGCCCCGAGAAGCTGAAACCCAATACCCCCACCATGCTTTGCACTTCGGGTTGTTTGAGGATGAAGCCTTCTACCTGCTCCATCACGTTTTGCGTGCGCTCCCGGGTTGCGCCGGGTGGCAACTGCACATTCACCAGCATGGTGCCCTGGTCTTCGTTGGGCAGGAAAGATGTGGGCAAACGCACGTACATGACCGCGACGGCGGCAATGATGGCGCCGTAAATAATCAGGTAACGTCCGGCACGTTTCAGAGTGCGGGCCACCAGACTTTCATAGTTCTTGGCGGTGCTGGAGAAGCCCCGGTTGAACCAGCCAAAGAAACCCGACTTGGCATGGTGGTGGCCGGCCTCCACCTGCTTGAGCAAGGTGGCGCACAGGGCTGGCGTCAAGGACAGTGCCAGGAAGGCAGAGAACGCAATAGAGCTCACCATCACGGCGGAGAACTGGCGGTAGATATTGCCCACCGAGCCCTTGAAAAACGCCAGCGGTACAAACACCGCAATCAGCACCACCGTCACGCCGATGATGGCGCCCGAGATCTGGCCCATGGCCTTGCGGGTGGCGGCCAGCGGGGAGAGGCCTTCCTCGCTCATGATGCGTTCCACGTTTTCCACCACCACGATGGCGTCATCCACCACAATGCCGATCACCAGCACCATGCCGAACATGGTCAACACGTTGATGGAAAAGCCCAGCGCCATCAGCATGCCAAAAGTGCCCATCAGGGCCACGGGTACCACGATGGTGGGGATGATGGTGTAGCGGAAGTTCTGCAAGAACAGGTACATCACCAGGAACACCAGAATGACGGCGATGACCAGGGTCTCGGCCACCTGTGCGATGGATATCTTGACGAAGCGTGAGGCATCGTAGGGAATCGTCCACTTCACGCCTTTGGGGAAGTAGGGCTGCAGTTCGGCCATGCGGTCGCGCACCGCCTTGGCTGCCGCCAGTGCATTGCCGCTGGGTGCGAGTTGAACGCCAATGCCGGCGGCCGGCTTGCCGTTGAGCCGCGCCGATGTGGCGTAGGTCTGGGCTCCCAGTTCAATGCGTGCCACATCGCGCAAGCGCACTGCCGAGCCATCGGCGTTGGCACGCAGGACGATATTGCCAAACTGCTCGGTGCTGCTCAGCTGGCCGTCGACCACCACGGTGGCGGCAATGGATTGGCCGGTGATGTTGGGCAGGTCGCCAATGGAGCCCGATGACACCTGGGCATTTTGCGAGCGGACGGCGGCGTTGACCTCGGCAGCGGAGAGGTTGAAGCCGCTGAGCTTGGCGGGGTCGACCCAGATGCGCATGGCGCGCTCGGTTCCGAACAGTTGGGCTTGGCCGATGCCGGGCAGGCGCTGGATTTCGGGCAGTACGTTGCGCGAGGCATAGTCGCCCAGCGCCACGATGTCGATGTCGGGGTTGTCGCTGGACAGCATGGTGAACAGCAAGAAGTTGGAGCGGGCCTTGTCGACCCGCACGCCTTGCTGGGTGACCGCTGCGGGCAGACGGGGCGTTGCACGCGCCAGACGGTTTTGCACATCCACCTGTGCGAGGTCGGGGTTGGTGCCGGGCTCAAAGCTGACGGTGATGGTGCCGGTGCCGTTGGCTTGGGCCACCGACTCCATGTAGATCATGCCCGGCGAGCCGTTCATTTCGCGCTCGATCACGCTTAGCACGCTGTCTTCCAGAATCTGGGCGGAGGCACCGGGGTAGCCCGCGGTGATGACGATGGACGGTGGTGCCCCCGGCGGGTACT
>CAJASG010000137.1 GCA_903944555.1 uncultured beta proteobacterium | reverse complement strand
GTTGTAGTTCTCCAGGTTGAGGGCCTGGTTGAACACTTCGTGGGTGGCGGCATTCAGGGCTGCGGCGCTGTTCATTGTGGCCTCGCCTTTCAGACCAACTTGACGAGTTGTTTGCCAAAGTTCTTGCCCTTGAGAAGGCCCAAAAAGGCTTCGGGCGCGGCGGCGAGGCCTTGGGCAATGCTTTCGCGGGCGCGCAGCTTGCCGGTGGCAACCAGTGTACCGAGCTCTTTCAGGGCTTCGGGCCAGATTTCCATGTGCTCACTAACGATGAAGCCTTGCACCTTAAGGCGTTGGGTAAGGATCAGCGCCGGGTAGGTCAAAGGCAGTGGCGCACCGTTGTAGCCGGCGATCATGCCGCACACCGCAATGCGGCCAAAGGCGTTCATGTGGGGCAAGACGGCGTCCAGCACCATGCCACCCACGTTTTCAAAATAGCCGTCGATGCCATTGGGGCAGGCCTCGGCAATGGCTTTGGACAGGGAGGCGGCATCTGCGTGCAGCTTGTAGTCGATGCAGGCGTCAAAGCCCAGCTCGTCCACCGCGTATTTGCATTTGTCGGGGCCGCCCGCAATGCCGACCGTGCGGCAGCCGCGCGCTTTGCTCAAAGCGGCAAAGGCACTGCCCACAGCACCGGTGGCGGCGCTGACCACCATGGTTTGCCCGGCTTCGGGTGCAATAATTTTGACCAAGCCGTACCAGGCAGTCACGCCGGGCATACCGACCGCACCCAGGTACGCGCTTAAGGGCACGTGGGTGGTGTCAACCTTACGCAGGGCGCCGGGTTGGTTGGCATCGACCACGCTGTATTCCTGCCAGCCGCCCATGCCCACCACCTTATCGCCCACCGCAAACTTGGGGTTTTGGGACTCCACCACCTCACCCGCCGTGCCACCGCCCATGACTTGGCCCAGTGCCTGGGGTAGGGCGTAGCTTTTGGAATCGTTCATGCGGCCGCGCATGTAGGGGTCCAGGCTCAGAAAATGGTGACGAACCAACACTTGGCCGTCTTGCAACGGCAGCGTGTCGGAGGCCACCAGTTTGAAATTGCTGGCAAGGGCTTCGCCGGTGGGGCGGTTGTCGAGGTGGATTTGTTGGTTAGTTGGCATGGTTATGTCTCCTGTGTATGCTATGAATTTAGTAGCTGCTTGCGCAGGTTCTACGGGGGCTGGATGCCAATTAGTCTGTTGAAATAGGTGCAGAGGGAGCGTTCAGGGCGTTGCTGCTTCTGGGGCCGGTCACCAGCCGTTTGACGAACTTGAATGTGCCCGTGGCGTGGGCACACGCCCTGCCCTGTGCGTCAAACACCGTCGCCTGGGTGAACGCCATGGTGGCGGTGCGGTGCATCAGCTCGCCCTTGGCCACCAGCGCGCCTGGACCGGGCAAAGCGGGTTGCATGAAGCTGGTTTTCATCTCGATGGTGACCACGCCCATCTCGGGGCTGACGCTGCGCGCTGCGGTGGCCATGCTGACATCCAGCAGGGTCATCAGCGCACCACCGTGGGTAACGCTGAAAGAGTTGAGGTGCTCAGGCTTGGGGGCGTACGCAATCTCGGAGTGCCCGCCCTCAAAGTGCTTAAGCTCAAAGCCCAGCAGGCTGACAAAGGGGATTTCCACCCCAAAGCCAACCGCCTGCGTCCAGAGATCAACCACCGGTAACGACGCTCACGCCGCCGTCCACCGCCAGCCACTGGCCGGTGATGTGCTTGCCCGCGTCCGACGCGTACAACAGGCACAGGCCCTTCAGGTCTTCGTCGTCGCCCAAGCGGCGCAGCGGGGCATGGGCGGCCATTTTTTCCTCACCCAGACTCTCGATCAGCACTGCTGCCATCTTGGTCTTGAAAAAACCGGGGCAAATCGCATTCACATTGATGCCGTAAGGGCCCCACTCTGCGGCCAGGGCACGCGTGAAGTTGAGCACAGCACCCTTGGAGGTGTTGTAGGCAATGGTCTTCATCTCGACCGGGTTACCACCCAGGCCAGCAATGGACGCGATGTTGATGATGCGCCCCGAGCGGCGCGCAATCATGCTCTTCTTGGCAATGGCTTGGCTCAGCAGAAAGTAGCCGCGCACGTTCAGGTTCATGACCTTGTCCCAAGCGGACGCAGGATGGTCTTCGGCGGGAGCGCCCCAGGAGGCGCCGGCATTGTTTACCAAAATGTCAACGTCACCCATGCGCTGCAGGGTCTCATCAGCCAAGCGCTGGATGTCGGCTTCCTTGGCGCAATCGGCCGCTATCCAGCGGGCGTCAATGCCTGCGGCTTGCAGCTCGGCTGTCGCTTGCTCCAGGTCTTCGGCCTTGCGTGAGCTCAACATGATCTTCGCGCCTGCTTCGCCCAAGGCATGGGCCATTTGCAAACCGAGGCCGCGTGAGCCGCCAGTGACGAGAGCAGTCTTGCCAGTGAGGTCAAACAGTTGTTGGATGGTGCGAGCTGTCATTGCGGTAAATCTCCTGAAAAAAACATTTTGCAGGAATTTACCGGCTTCGTGCGCTTAGGGCTGTCTCAGGGGCGATAGGCCATGGTCTGCGCCATCACTTCAAAAAAAGGGCTGTTGAAGCTGCGTGCTGAACTGAAGACTATTTCACCCGCAACTGATCCCGCGTCTGGGTTTGAACCTGCTCTTGCTTGCGCAGTTGTTCTTGGGTTCTCGTCTGCAGCTGATCCTGCGCCCTCAATTGCTCCAGTGTTTGCGTTTGTATTTGCTCTTGCTCCCGGAGTTGGTCACGAATCTGGGATTGATCCTGTTCATGCAACCTTATCTGTTCACGAGTCCGGGTCATTAGCTGCTCTTGAATTCTCAGTTGATCGCGCGTCTGAGTTAACGCTTGGTCCTGCGCCTTGAGCTGCGTTCGCGTCTGAGTCATCGTCTGCTCCTGCATTTTAATTTGCTCTTGGATCTGCGCCGCATTTTGTCGTGAAGACATGCCATTGCCTTGGGCCTGGGCTTTGCCAGTCGGGCCCGCACTCGCACCACCTGACCCACCGCCAGACGTGCCGCCAGGTCCGGCGGCATACGCGGCCCCACTAAGGGCGAGCACCAGCATGATTACGTTTGCTTTTCGGGTTGATTTTTTCACTTTTAATTCCTTTGTTTAATTGAATTTTTTGAAAATTTACCTTCCTAGATTCAGTCTGGATAGGCTTAACCGGTAAACATTGGCAAATAGGGGCGCATTGCTTCGCACACAGTGCACGAAACCCCTAGCGCCAATGCATTCAATGTATTGACCAGCGCATTGGCACTCATTGCGAATTCGTAAGTGCCTGAGAGTTGTCGACCAATTACGACACGCCGGACCTGGTTCCGTTGCGACGTTCCGCGTTGCCTAAAGGAATCGTCGCGTCATTCGTCGCTTGCAATTTCGCAAAATTTTGAAAAATTCCAGTAAGCGAAATTGTGTGTTTGTGAAACATCAAAAGTTGCCATGCAATGGCTTCGAACAATGGACCTAGCGCTTCAAACCACTTATGAAAACAGGCCAATTTGCGCTCGGCCTTTAACTAGGAATATGAACCATGAAAACATCAAAATTACCGAAAATCCCTTTGGGAGGGGCGCATAAACCAAATCAAGCTGGCGAAGCCCGTGGAATGGCACTCAACAGGAGATGCCGAATCAGTGTAATTTCTGGCGCAGTGGCCAGTCTCTTATGTGCTTCAGTTGCGATCGCCGCACCGGTTTTAAACTGGACTACGCTTGCCAACAACGCGTCGAATGCACCTGACTCAACGAATGGCGAAAAGTTTTTCAGCTACAACCAGCCGTCAGTAAATGATGCCGGGTTGGTGGTGTTCCGCGCCCGGGCACGCGTACCGGTCGGTGGCACCGGGGGTGGAGCTGGTGGCGAGCCGCTACGCGGGGTGTTCTCTCGCGACATGTCGGTCGCAAACGCACCGGTTACAACCATCGCGAGTAACAAAGCACCAGACAATGTGGTTCCATCCCCAAACAACATCACTAATCCAGGTCCAGCAACCTTTAACGAATTTCCTGCATTCCCACGCATTGATGCACGGACCAACATGGTTACGTTTCGTGGCCAATCTACCCCGGCGTATGAGTACCAAACCGGGGTGAATCCGGAAGGCACTGCAATTACAACCCGCGGCGGAACGTC
>CAJASG010000136.1 GCA_903944555.1 uncultured beta proteobacterium | reverse complement strand
TGCAGTGATCGAGAAAACCGCTGCCAAGTACCAAGAGGCGCTGGAGCGGTTGACCGCGTGATGCACCAAGGGCTTGACCGCATGCGGTGGCCCGCTGATACTTCGCGCCATGCAACACATTGATGGCCATGGTCGACGAATCACCTTCTGAAGCACCTGGCACTTCCCTGCCAGTGCCGACCACAACCCCATACCTAGTGGAGCCCTTGGCCGACTTGGCTGCGTGGACCGGGTATTTCCGGCAGGCGCAGATGCCAATACTGGCGGCCACCGCTTTGGCATTGGAAGAGTTGCGCGCCAAGGAGGACGATGTCGACGCCGGCATGCTAGCGGCACTGATAGAGACGGATCCCCTCATGACGCTCAAGCTCATGGCGCTGGTCGCGTCCCGGCGCCAGCCCGGCGAGGTCACGGATACCGAAACTGTGGTCAGTTCGTTGGTGATGATGGGGGTGTCTCCGTTTTTCAGATTGTTTGGTGTGCAGCCCACGGTCGAAGACCAATTGCACGACCAGCCCAAAGCGCTGGAGGGTTTGTACACCTTGCTCACCCGCGCCAAGCGCGCCGGGCATTTTGCGCTGGGTTTTGCCGTGCACCGGGGTGATACCGATGCGGGTGTGATTCAGCAGGCCGCCTTTTTGCACGATTTTGCCGAAATGCTGATGTGGTGCCATGCGCCTACATTGGTGCTCGAAATCCGCGACATGCAGCGCGTGAACCCCACCCTGCGCAGCGCCAACCTGCAGCGCTTCGTGTTCAATATTGACTTTGATGATTTGCGCCAAGCACTGATGACGTTATGGCACTTGCCGGCGTTGCTGGTGCGTATCAGCGACGGCAAGCACCCGGACCATCCCATTGTGCGCAACGTCCTGCTTGCCGTGCGTTTGGCCCGGCACACCGCACATGGCTGGGACAATGCCGCACTACCTGATGACTTTAACGATGTGGCACAACTGCTGAACGTGGCACCCCGCGCCGCGCGGGGGTTTGTCTACAAAATCGACCAAGGGCGCGAGTAGCCTGCCCTAGTTCAGCGCCATGCTGAGCTTGCGCCGGTATTGCGATACCAACTGGACCTGCGGATCAAGCTCTGCCACGGGTTTTCCGGCAATTTCGATGCCGCCTGCGGTTTTGCTGGGGTCCACCGGACCGGCTTTGGGATTGGGTGGTGTGAGCAGTTCCAGAATGGCGACATAGGTCTTGCGCGGCACGGCATCACCCCAAGCCTTGTCGCGCATGATGATTTCCAGCAGTTCGTCCATGGATGCGGTCCAGTCGCCGTGCACCATCAGGACACGGGCCTTGGCCAAACGGGTATCAAAATCCCGCTTGTTGGCGGCAATCAAGGCATCAAATTGCTCTGGAGCCCAGGTGCCACGCGCGTCAGTGGTTGCGAACTTGATTGCATTCAGAAACTGGTGGAGGGCTTCAAACCGGATTTGGCGGGGAATCTCGGCCAGTGCCGGGGCCAAGGCCGCCTCGGCGTCCTCCAGCATGTCGTTCTCAATCAGCAGCTTGACGTAGTCGTAGCGGGCATCGTCATTGCCGGGGTTGATGGTGAGGGACTCGTGCAGCTTGTGCAGGGCGGCCTGCGGGTCACCGGCGGCAATCAGGGCTTGCGCGTCCTCGGCATCGGACTGCGCCTCCAGCTCGTCGAGCGAGGGCAGGTGCTTGTCCAAAAAAGTCTTGAGTTGGCTCTCGGGCACTGCGCCCTGGAATCCGTCCACCGGTTTGCCGTCCACCATCAGCACACAGGTTGGAATGCTGCGGATACCAAAGGCCTGGGCCAGTTGCTGCTCCTGGTCGGAGTCGATTTTGACCAGCTTGAAGCGCCCGTCGTATTCGGTCTCGACCTTTTCCAGTAGCGGGCCAATGACCTTGCACGGGCCACACCAAGGAGCCCAAAAGTCGACCAACACGGGGACCTGGTGGGAGGCGGCGACGACTTCAGCGTCGAAATTTTCTACGGTGACATTGATCATTGGAAATAGCTCAGGGTAG
>CAJASG010000135.1 GCA_903944555.1 uncultured beta proteobacterium | reverse complement strand
GCCGGGCACATTGGCGCGCAGCCAGTTGCGAATGGCGGCAATTGCGCGCTGGACAAAGCCCAGGTTGGGTTGCGTTTGCGCCATTTCGGCCAGCACTTCCTCGGCCGCTGCCAGCACGTCCTCTGGCTGGTTCATGTCCAGCCCATAGGCGTCGGCCTTGGCCTGCACTTGGGTGCGGCGCACGCCGGCGAGCTGCTTCAAGATGGGCACCAAGGACTGGCCGAATACGCCGCGCAGGCCGGCATGCCCCAGTGTTTCATGGAACAAGGCCTTGACCACTTCGCCCGGGCTGGCCAGCTGGTCGGCCAGCAGGTAGACCCGCCCGCCGTAATAGAAGGCTTCCGGGTTGCCCGTGGCGCCCAGCGATCGCTGTGCTTGGTCGTGGTCGCGCACCTCTTGCGGAATCACGGCGTCGGCCATGCCGGTGGCCACCACAATCTCGGGCGCATTCCTCCAACGGGCTTTGATGGAGTCCGCAATGCTCTGCACCTGTTGGGTCGGCAGGCCAGCACTGGCCTTTTGGACGCGGCTGAATTGGGCTTCGCCCTCGGTCCCACCCTGCGCCGGCTTGGGCGCGTTGGGGTTGGTCAGCGACACCAGCGGCTTGGATTTGAACAGCGTTTCCAGCAGCGGCACGCCAGCGGCACCGGTCGGCACAAACAGCCGGTCGGTCCAGCTGATGCGCTCTTTGATGGCCCCAGCGCTGACCAGCTGCTTGCCAGTCTCGCCGCTCATTTCATAGCCACCCATGCCGGACAGCTCAATGCGCAGCTCACCGGCCACAGTGGCGCGTGCCATCTTCCAGCCGTTGGCCAGTTCAGCCACCTCGCCCTTGAGGATGCGGCGCATGACTTCGGCCGGCGCCAGTTTGGACTCGGGCGAAGCGATGTTCAGGCGTTTGCGAATCTCGGCCACGTCCTTGTCGGCCACCACTCGGCCCAGCAGGCGCTGGCCGTCTTCGGTCTGGGTCCGCACCACGCGCAGCGCCGAGCTGTTGGTTTTCAGGCGGTCCCAAATCGGCAGCAAGGCGCCCACAATCATGTGCTGGGTGTCGGTCACCGTGTCCGGCCGGGCGTCGGTTTCTTGCTTCCACAAGTCGCGCGCTGCCTCTGCGGTGATGGGGGTGAAGTTGGCCACGCCATTGGTCACCGTGAACTTGTCGGCGTTGAGGATTTGCGTGCCACCAGTGCCCAGCATGCGAAAACGGTCCACCACGGCGCCGCTTTTCAGCGTGGTGGTGCCACTCAGTACCTTGGCCCACACTCGGCCCGACTTGGCGTTGGTCACCCATTCGATTTTCCCACCCTGCGTGATGGCGTTGGGCAGGCTGTACCGGGTGTTGGGCATCAGCATTTCGAGCTGAATCAGTCGGGTGTCTGCGCCCGATTTGGGGTCGGTGTAAATCACTTCGTCCGACACCACTTTGGTGGACAGCGCCTTGATGGTTTCCATACCGCCATCAAGCTCGCCGCGCTGGATGGCCACGTCGATTTTTTCCTCCATGCGGGCAATGAAGGCGTTGAATACCTTGTCCTGCATGTCCAGGGTCAGCGACAGCATGCGGTTCAAGAACTGGCCCGTGCTGGGCAGGTTTGATTCGGCCAGCTGCCCGGTGTTGGGGTTGACCATGTTGTCCAGGCCGGTCTGCTTGGTGAACTCGGCAAACGACAAGCCGGTAATCTGGCCGCGTTGCACATCCGTGATGAACTGGTGCACCGCCTGCGTGGCGTATTTGGATTCGAGGTTGTCCTTCTCGCTGAACATGCCTTGGTTGGCACTATCGCGCTGGCCTTTGGTCATCGCGCCCAGCATGTCCAGCCGGCGCGCAATCGCGGACAGGAACCGCTTGTGCGCGGGGATGTTGGTCGAAGCCAGCCAGAAATGCGGCGCTGACTTTTGGTTGGTGCGGTGCGAGCGGCCCAAGCCTTGAATCACCTTGTCGGCGCGCCAGCCGGGTTGAATCAGGTAGTGCTGGCGCTTGCGCTGGTTGGTCTTGGTCAGGTCGGCATGGAACGAATAGCCGGTACCGCCAGCGTTGGAGAAAATCAGAATCTTCTTCTTGTCGCCCAGGAACGACTCGGCATCGGCCATCGCCGCACTGCTGCCGCGCGCCTCCAGCTGGGCTTTGATCTTGCCGTCTTTGTCGGCCTTACGCACCACGCGCTGGCTGCGCCCGGTGACTTCGGCCACGTTGTCAACGCCAAAGTGGTTCAAAATCATTTCCAGCGGACCGTCCGGCACCCGAATCTCTTTCAGGTCGTTGAGCAACTTGTCGCGCAGCGCCACCGCCTCGCGGTTATGCACCACATCGCCCTTGGCGTCCTTCACTGGCACCGACACCTTGTTGCCCTTGTCGTCCAGTTCTTCCTGCATCTGCACCGTGGGGAAGGATTTTTCCACCAGCTGCAACAGTTGGTCGCGCGGTGTCAGGTCCAGGTCTTCCAAGTCCAGCGACTCGCCCTCGGCCTTGCGTTTCTCCACCGCCCGGTCCTGCTGTGCCTCGTTGGTGTTGACCAGTTGCAGCACCAGGGCATGCCCCGCCGCCAGATCACGCTCCATCTGCTCCAGCACGGTCGGCATTTGCATCGACGTGATGATTTGGTTAAAGAACCGCTGCTGCGCGCCCCAGTAGGCCGCCTTGGCGTGGTTCTTCGCATCTTTGTTGCGCGTCACCGGCCGGCCGTGGACTTCCTCCGTGGCGCCGGTCAGCGCCAGCGCCTTGTCAAAGTTCTGCAGCGTGACTTGCCACGCCTCGGCCATGCGGTTGTAAATGTCGGTCTGCAGTGGGCTCAGTTCATGCTCCAAGCGGCCGTAGCTGACACCATCAAACGATAGGCTGCGCGCCATGTAGGCGCCCATTTGCTTCATGTCGCGCGCCACCAGCTCCATCGTGGCCAGTCCGCCGGCCACCATTTCCGCGACAAAGTTCTTCACACTGGCAAACGGGGTGCCGGCACCCCACAATCCGAGCCGGTTGGCATAGGCCAGATTTTCCACCGTGGTGGCGCCCGTGGCCGATACATAGACCACCCGGGCATTGGGCAGTCGGCGCTGCAGGTCAATCATGGCCAGCGCTTGCTGGCTGGGCTCCGAGCTGCCGCGCTCGCCCTTGATGGCTTCCGCATTGCCGGCGTTGTGCGACTCGTCAAAGGCAATCACGCCGTCATAGTCCTTGCCCACCCAGTTGATGATTTGGTCGAGCCGGGAGGGCGTGCTGGTGGTTTTGGTCTTGACGCCGGCGGCCCGGTTGCGCACCGCGTCCCCATCCAGAAAATCGGTCATACCGCCAATCGAAGCAACCTTACTGGAGTACGGGACCGTGCCCTGGCGGCCGTCATCGGTGTCAATCGTCAGACTTCCCTTACCCCAGCTGGTGAGCTCACCAGCCACGCCATTGCTCAGGACCACGCGCGTGCCAGGCGGAAAGGCCTTTTCCAGCTGCCCCTTGGTGGCAGGCTTGCCGCTGGCGGGCTTGTCGCCGCCCATTTTCAGGGTGGTGTAGGTGGTGAACAGGATGCCGTCGCCGTTGTTGATGGTGGCCTCGGTCGCCTTGGTCGCCTTTTGGCCAAACACCAGCGCCGGGTCACCGCCAACACCCTCAAAGTCGCGTTTCGCGGCCTCCAGCAGTCCCGATTTTTCCGAAATCCAAATGGCTTTCTTGCGGCCTTGGCGCTGGTTGTCCAGAATGATGCCGCCAATCTCGCGCCCCTTGCCGACACCCGTGCCGTCGCCAATGAAGAAACCACGCCGGTACGCGGTGCCGTCTTTCAGTCCGAGCTTGGTCGCGGCATCGGCATCCACCTTGTCATCCAAGAACTCTTGGTGCGCTTGGCCGGCATACACCACGGCTTCAAGCTGCGCCAGCGACAACTTGCCTTCGGTGATGGTTTCTTTGGGCAGGTTGGGCGTGTAGGTGGCGGCCGGTGGCAACACCGAAGCCATTGCCGCCGACTGCACCAAGGCACCGGGGTGCGCTTTGGCCCCTGGAATCTGCAGGCGCTGCGGCTGGTAGCTCTCGAAAATCGAGTCAGTCAGTTCGCCCGACTGGTTGGTAGCCCCGCTTAGTGATACGCCGCTGCTGGGCTGTTGGCTGGAATTATCCAGTCCATCACGTTGCTCAGGGACAACCGCGCTGCTTCCTCCAGTGTTTCCGCGTCCTCCATCCCCGGCACTGCCAGGGTTTCGTACAGCAGCTCCAGGTCGCCCGACGCGATCTCCATCGCCACCGCTCCGGTCACCCGCTCCAGCCATTGGTGGCTGTACAGTTGTTGTTCTTCCGCCCAATACATCAAGCTGCCCAACACTAGGCCCGACTCCATCTTGGCTCCCTCCTGCTGGAACAGCGTCTTGACGTGCTGACTCAGCGGCGTCTTGTTCAGCGCTTCGGTCTGCTGCTGGCGTTGTTTGAAGTCGGTCATTTTGAATCTCCGCAAGAATGCCGACCAGTGCAGCATAGTTTTCGGCCGGCGTATTGATAATTGTCCGGTTTTTCGGCTTTGCCTTGTCAATCACCAGCAGCGCATTGCTGAACGTGGTGCCGTACTTGGCGTAGCCCTTGCCATCGACCGGAATCACGGCGCGCACATCGTACTGGGCGCTGATTTGCTTCCACCAGCCTTTGAACGCGGCCTTGTCCATCGTCATGCCTTCGCCCACGATGGCCACCAGTCGGCCGCCATCTTCCAGCCGCTTCAAGGCCTGTTCGACGTGCTGCGCGCCCAGCTTGGTATTGCGCTCGCCTTCGAGGCGCCCGGCGGACGCGCTAAAAGGGGGGTTCATCACCACCACGGTCGGGCGCACATCGGCGGGCAAGATGTTGTGCAGTTGCTCGGCGTTTTCATGGAACACCCGGGCCGTGGGGAACACCTCTTGCAGCACCGCCGCGCGCCGGCTCGATAGCTCGTTGAGGACCAGTTGGGCACCCGCATTACGGGCAAAGACGGACAAACCACCAACACCGGCCGAAGGCTCCAGCATCACATCGTTTGGCGTGACGCCCGCCACCCAGTTGGCCAGATAGGCAAACGCCGGCACCGTGGAGAACTGCTGAAATTCGTCCATTTCAGCGGTGCGCTTGGTTTGGGTGGCCAGCAGCTGGGTGAGCTGCTGCAGCCGCGCCACGGTCTGCAACGCCTCGGCGCGCGTGGCCGCAGGCGTGAAGGCGCTCGGATTGGCCAGAATGTAGCGGTTCATGCCCATTTCCATGGCGTCGTAGGCGTCCTTGGGGGTGTACTTGCCCTCGGCTTGGGTACCGGCAAACGCGGTATCAGCGAAGTCAAACAGCTCCTGCCCCTTGAACTCGGTATTGCTGGCCAGCTTGTCCTGCACCCAGCGCGCCACCTTGGACGATGGCGACTGCACGGCCGCGTCTTGTGGCTGGCCTAGATTGGCCGTCAGGTTCTGCTCTTTGGCGAACTGCACCGCATACATCTTCACGCCGTCACCGAAGTGCTGAATCAGCATGGCGAACAGGTCTTTGAGACTCTTGCCGGCGGCCTGAAACGCCTTCAAGGACGCTTCAAAATGCGGCTTGGCTTTGGCGTAGGCGTCTTGGTCGAAGCCGGCCGGAAAGCTGTTCAAACGCCCGGACCCACCGCCGAACAGTTTGGTCAAAGCAATCAGGGACTCGTTGATGCCGGTCACCCCGTGCTTGGCGGCGTCGGCAATCAAGGCGCTGGCGCTGGGGGGTGTCACCGCTGCGGTCGGTGTGCCGTTCTTGGCTGCAATCTTGTCGGCGCGCTCCTGCAGGGCTTTGGGCAGTGTGCGGGCTTGTTGGGCCATCAATGCGCCCTCGATGGCGCTGCGAATGCCAGCTGGGAACGGTGCCACACCGGGACCGACCACCTTCACATTGGTGTAGGGCTTGCCACTGGCCAGTCGGCCCATGGCGCCGCCACCGTTCCAATGCAGGGACCACGCCTTGCCCTCGGCGTCCACGCCTTTGGTTTCAAACATGCCAAAGCCCAGGAACTTGGTATCGCCCAGGTTGCCCAGCTCATGGATGGTCGGCACGCCTTCAATGCCGCCACCACCGCCCAGTGCCAGCAAATCGGCATCGTCGGCCTCGGCCAGCAGCGCGGTCAGCTCGTCCTTGCTCCATGCACCATGCTCGGCGTCGGGAGTCGCTTGCGGCTCGCCCGGGGTGGGTGCTTCGGGTTGCTCTTGTTGTGCCTCACGCACTTCGGCGGCCGCTTGGTCAAACAGCGCTTCCAGCTCAGCATCGGACAGTGGCCCTTGCACTTGGTCCGGTTTGGGGGGGTCCAGCGCCTCCAGCTCGGCCAGCTTGTCTTTGGCCAACTGGTCCAATGCCTCTTGCTCGGCGCGCTCTTTGGCCGCACGGGCTTCGGCCTTCTCGCTCGCCGCCACCTCTTGCTGGTTGCGCAGCAGCTCGTAGTACGCCGCCATGCCCTCTTTGGTCGCCAATTCCTTGCGCCGGGCTTCGACCGCTGCGTCTTGCTCGCCCAGTGCCGCTTTGAAGTCCGCCACCGTGACGGTCGGCTTGCCATCGGTCCATTTGGTCGCCTTGGCCAACGCGGTGAAAGCCAGGTTCATGCGCTGGCGTTCGTCGCCGCTGGGGTAAGGGGTGCCACGGTAGCCCTTGGCCGCCGTCACTGCACCGTCACCGGCCCATGCCTTGTTGACCAAATAGCTGTGTTCACCACCCAAGGTATCCACGGCCCACGCTTCGGCACCCCGGGCAATCAGTTCTTGGTCGTTGCCCCAATAGTCTTCCCCCAGTGCATCGGCATTGGTTTTGTAGGCGGTGGCGCTGGGGCGGTAGCGGGCAATGCCCAGTCGGGCCGCCTCTACCTTGTCGCCGTTTTTGTCGCCCTTCCAGTAGCTGCCACCAATCAAAAAGGACTTGGCGCGCTGCTCCAGCAGCTCCACGGTCATCGGACGGACCTTGAGGGTGTGCAGCAGCAGGCCGCGCACGCTGACATTGGCACCGGCGTTTTTCCATTCGCCACCCAGGTTGTAGTCCAGCGCATGGGTCCACTCATGGTAGACCGTGCCGTCGCCTTTGGTGTTGGTCAGGTTGATGACCTGCACCGGGCCATTGGGTCCGGGGTGCATCGCTTGGAAGTGTGCGGAAAACTTGCCGTGGCCCAACGCGCCGACCGTGAAGTGAATCCCGAGCCCGACCGACTTGGCTGGCGCGCCGAAATGCTTGGCCAAATCCAAAAAGGCGTCATAGGCATAGTTCAAGTGGTCTTGGTCCTGCTTGGAGTTGACCCAGTTGCCAAAGCCCACATCGGCAAAGCCAAACGTGTCTTTGAACTGCTGCGGCGTGACGCTGGTGCCGCCACGGTGGTCCACCAGTCCGACCCGGCTCACCCGGTCCAGCTTGGGCGGGGTCAATGGGGTGGCCCGGGTGGGCAGCTCGGCCGTGGCTTCCTTTTCTGCCAAGGCCATCGTCCAGTCGGAGCTGGCGCGCAGGCGCTGGAAGTCGTAGCGGTCACCGTCGAACACCTTGCCATAGACTGCATAGGCGGCCTCGGTCAGGTCCAGCGTCTTGCGGTAGCCGGCGTCCTTGGTGTCGGCATTCTTGCTGCGGTCAATGAACTGCGTCTCGAACTTGACGGCCGCGTCCATCACCGACACCGTGCCATCGAGAAACCCCATGTACTGGCGTGCCAGCGTCAGGTATTCGTTGGCTTTGCCGCGCAGGTAGTCCGCCCGGTAGGCGCTGTCGGTCTGGAATCTTTGCCGGTCTTCGGCAGTCAGCTCACCGGGGTAGCGCTCCCCCTCCAGCATGTAATCGGTGTTGGTTTTCTTCGCGGTGCTGTGGCGGTAGCGCAGCGAGCCATACCAGTTGCCCTTGTCTTCGAGCCACTTCTTGAACGGCATCAGGTGGTCGCGCACTTCCCCGACATACAGCTTGAAGCCGGGTTTCACCCCAGCCGGCAACAGTGGCGCAAACAAGTCGGCCCGGTTGGTGGCGCGCTCAATCGCTTTCCACGCTTTGGCCACATCGGACTCGCCCTCTTTCAGCTGGGCTTGCATCAGCTCCCAGTGGCGGCGCAGGTCCACCCCTGTGTTTTGCAGCTTGGAACTGGGCTTGCCCTCGTAATAGGCGCGGCCCTCCTCGGTCTTAATCCACGCTTTAGCCGCCTCGTAGCCTTGCTGCAGCAGCACCAGCTGCTCACCGCTCAGGGTAGATTTGGTCTTGCCAGCCAAGGCGTGCAAAAAGCCCACGTTGAACTGGTCCGCATGCTCGCTGGCAGTGCCCTCGGGCAGCCGCTCCACCATCACCGCGCGCAGCAGCTCGGGGTCACGGTGGCGGTTCTTTTCGATTTCGGCCTGATTTTTCAGCAGCTCCTTTTGCAGCTCCTGTGCCATCTTGGTCAGCTGCTCGGGCTTGGACGCGGGCAGGCGCGCTTGCAGTGCGGCCGTAATGTCTTCCACCGACTTACCCACCAGCTCGGGGGATTGCACCAGCTCCTTGTAGCTCGCAGTTTCGGTTTCGCGCAGCACGCGGGCTTGCTCTTTGGCGCTCAATTTGGGGCCGACTGAGGGGACCACGGCGGCGGGCTTGTTGGCCGTAGGCTTCACATTGCCCATGTCGGTCCAGCCACCGTAGCTGTCGTCGTGCAACACCCGCACCATGTAGCCGCCGGGGTAGGCGGCGGCATCGGTCTTTTTCACCGACACCACGGTGCCGGGGTTGTTGTTGGCGCTTACCCGGTCGCCAATCTTGAAGCCCGAAGGATTCTCGTCTTCCACCACCGCGTGGTAGCGCCCGGGGTTCTTCTCTTGCTCGGCCCATTGGGCGCGGGCGGTGTCGGCCAGCGTGTAAACAGCGCTGTGCAGATGCGCTTTGTACACCGCTGACGCGCGCTGATTCAAGGCGTCCTGCTTGGAGCCTGCCGCGTTTTCGGCCAGCAACTGGCGCAAGACGCCCTCATTGCTGCGGCTCACGCTGATGGGGGTTTCTTTGCCCTTGTGCAACTCCGGCCCATACGCGGTGTCCACCAGTTTCCAGCCGTCAGCAATGTGCTTCGCAAACACGGCTTTGGGCTCGGACCAGACCCCGTTTTCGTCACGAATGAAGTGGTCGGGAACCTTGGCTGCGTCTTCTACCGCAGGCAGGGCCGCTTGCTCGGCTTGGGCTGGTTGTCGCGTTTCTGGCGGCTGGGCTTGGGTGGTTTGAGGGCCATCGGGGTTCTCCTGGGGTTTTGCCACGGGGGTGGCGGCTGGGGTATCGGTCGGCGTGGCCTTTTGTGCTTTCAGGTGCGCCTGCAGCTTCTCGGCAGTTTTTGGGTACAGGGTGGCAAAGCTCACGCCACTGGTGCCAGCGACGGCTGCGAACGGGGCAAAGGTGTTGCCATCAAAG
>CAJASG010000134.1 GCA_903944555.1 uncultured beta proteobacterium | reverse complement strand
TCAATCAAATTGTGTCTATTTACTGGCACGATGCGCGCCAGGGCAACCCCGTGGCGCAATTTAGCCTGGGCATTATTTACACCGTGGGTGTGGGTGTGCCACGTGACCCAACTGCCGCCATTAAGTGGTATCGATTGGCCGCAGAGCAGGGGGCTGTAGATGCGCAGATCAACCTCGGCTTCATGTTCGACATTGGCAACGGTGTGCCAATAGACCATAACGAGGCGGTGAAGTGGTACCGCATGGCGGCCATCAAGGGCGACAGCACTGCCCAGGCCAACCTTGGCTTTATGTACAAAGAAGCGCGAGGCGTTGAAGGCAGCGATGCCCAGGCCGTCGCCTGGTTCAGTAAATCGGCCGCTCAGCAAGACCCAAGTGGCCAAAGCGGCCTGGGGGAAATGCTGATGGAGGGCCGCGGCATTGCGAAAGACGAGGCTGCGGCAGTGCAGCTACTTCAGGCTGCTGCAGCCCAGGGGAATGCGCGTGCCCAGAGCGCCTTGGGGGAAATGCTGGCCGCGGCGCAGACGTGGGAGTGGCACACGGCCAATGGCCTAGGCGGCACACCAGGCGGCTTGGCCTTCGACGCGAGCGGCGAGAAGTGGATGATCATTGGTTTTGGGGGCGATGGCTCTGGTGGCAGCCTTGGGCACTTCGACGGCAAAAAGTGGACTTTATACACCCCGCAGAACACCAACGGCGGCTTACCTGACGCCAAACTGGAGTCGGTCGCGATCGACCGCGAAGGCAACAAGTGGGTCGGCTCTGAAAAGGGCGTGTCGAAGTTCGACGGCAAACAGTGGACGCGCTATACGCCAGAGAGCACCGGCGGCGGCCTGCCCGCCGGTACGGTCATGGACATCGTGCAGGACCGCAAGGGCAACCTGTGGTTCGGCGTCGCCGATAGCAACCCACTCCACGCTGGCGTTGCACGCTTTGACGGCCGTAACTGGACTAAATGGACCGCGGGCAACAGCAATATGCGGTGGATGATGAATTTGAATACCCTGACCGTCGACCGGGATGACAATATCTGGGTCGCGGCGCTAGGCGATGTCTACATGTTCAACGGCACGCGCTGGACGCATTTCGATAAACACAACACCAGCGCTTTCAACGGCGCCTACGCGCTGACCGTCGACACCAAAGGCCCCGTATGGATTGCGGGCCACGGCGTGATCACCCGCTACAGCAACGGCCACTGGACGTCTATCCCCGGCCCTTATACGGCGCGTGACCCACGTTTGGGCGTGCCCAGTTCGATCGCCGTCGACGGTGACGGCAATATCTGGGTCGCGATGAGACCGACCGACGATCCGGTCTCGTTGCCGGGCCTCTTCAAGTACGACGGAAATCGTTGGACACGCTTCATACTTGGAAGAAGTTGGCGCCATATCAACAAACTGTTCATTGATCCGCTTGGCAAGTTGTGGGTTCCAACCTCGGGTCTTGTCGAGTTCGACGGCACCGTCCGCACGCACTACACCGGCGACAACACGCTCACTGGCGTGCCGTGGGGCAATGCCGAAGCGCTGGCCGTGGACCCGCAGGGCAACGTCTGGGCGGGTACGTCAGACGCGGCCGGATCGTATGACGGCCACCAGTGGCAACTTCACCGCCCCACGGCCTCACTCGGCGAGGAAATGGGAATTACTCAGGTCGCCAC
The DNA here is from genome assembly GCA_903944555.1 of uncultured beta proteobacterium. Taxonomy (GTDB): domain Bacteria; phylum Pseudomonadota; class Gammaproteobacteria; order Burkholderiales; family Burkholderiaceae_C; genus Allorhodoferax. The sequence goes on along the minus strand of CAJASG010000134.1, from coordinate 1,153 downwards.
TGCACTAAGCAACACCACCTGGTTCGCCACCTGGAACATCCTGAGCAAAGAAGCCACGCTCATTCGCAAGATCGGCTCAACATGGACCACCTGGACGCAGTCCGACGTCGGTGCGCCGCTTGGCACAGTCAACGGCATCGCAGTGGACTCAAAGGCTCGTCTGTGGGCTGCCACCAATTCGGGCGCATTCATGTTCGACGGCGCGCGGTGGACTCACTACACCACGCAGAACACTAACGGCGGCCTGCTCAGTAACACGGTGCGCGGCATCGCCATCGACGCAAAGAACCAGGTCTGGTTCGGCACAGCCGTCGCCAATCCATTAGGCGGCGGCAACGAGGGCGGGGCCTCGCGATTTGACGGCAGCACGTGGACCAACTGGACTGCCTCAAGCACCAGCGGCGGCCTGAACACCAACAACATCCATGCAATGCAGTTTGACAAGAAGGGCAGACTCTGGGCCGTCGTCGGTGCGAGCAAGGCCCTGCGCAAACTTGGCGGATTGGCCATGTTCGACGGCACGCGCTGGCAGACGCTGACCGCCGCCTTCAACAGCCCATACCTTGAGCACAACATCCGCCGCATCAGCGCAGACAACAAGGGTGGGATCTGGCTTACCACGGACAAGGGCGCGGTCCACTTTGACGGTGAAATCAAGTGGCAGTACTTCAATCGCGCGAATACCAAAAACGCATTGACCAATCCGCACGACGATACCGAGATCCTGGACATTGCCGTCGACAAGGCAGATAACGTCTGGATGTCCGTCAAGAAGGGCGGCCTTGCTGTGTTGAAGGCGCCCGGCACCATCGCTCGATCCACGGCGCAACCCGAACCGCTACGAGTCAGACCGCAACTCGCCACCTTCGCCGACCTGCCCGAAATCGCCGCTGCAAAAGCAGCAGTGGCAAAACAAAAAGCGGTTTTGTCGCAGTAAGCAAAACGAGAATCTGACCCAAGCTTAATCGGACAGAACTCAAAGACGTCTATAGACGAAACCAGTATCAAGAAATCATGATGAAAAATGTTTTGCGCACGCTTATTCTGGTTGGTGCCATCGCTGCATCTCTGCAAACAGGTTTTGCGCAGACGGGGCAGCCCTTTGACTATGGCGCACCTGCCAACTACCAAAGTGCAATGAGCCAAGTAAGTG
>CAJASG010000133.1 GCA_903944555.1 uncultured beta proteobacterium | reverse complement strand
GGTGTCCGTGCAGCCCAAGAGCGTTATGGCAAGGGCAAGGTCATGAACGGCGAGCAAGTGCGTTGGGGTCTGGAAAACCTGAACCTCACACAGCCTAAGTTGGATGCTCTGGGTTTTGCCGGCGTCATGCGTCCGGTCAGCACCTCGTGTACCGACCACATGGGCGCCAACTGGGCCCGCATCCACACATGGGATGGCAAAGCCTGGAAATTCACCTCTGACTGGCTGCAAGCCGATGAGCAAATCATCAAGCCACTGGTCAAGACCACAGCAGCCAAGTACGCCGCCGAGAAGAAGCTGACCGCCCGCACCCCTGCGGATTGCCAGTCCTGATCACGGACTTTTAAATGCGGCGGCTCTTCGGAGCCGCCAAACGAGAGGGTGTTTTGCACTGCAAGGTGCATAGGCCCTGTCGTTTGGACACTGAGAACCCCTATGGAAACATCCAACACATCACCCACTTCCACGCCCGCACCGGCACGCAACATTGTTCTCAATGTCAACGGCATTGAGGTCATTTACAACCACGTCATCCTGGTGCTCAAGGGCGTGTCCCTGCAGGTGCCCGAGGGCGGCATTGTCGCTATTTTGGGCGGCAACGGCGCGGGCAAGACCACCACCTTGCGGGCCGTCAGCAACTTGCTGGCGGGCGAGCGCGGGGCCGTGACCAAGGGTTCGATCGAGCTGCGCGGTGAACGCATCGAAAACCTGTCTCCGGCAGATTTGGTGCAGCGTGGCGTGGTGCAGGTCATGGAGGGGCGGCATTGCTTTGCCCACCTGACCATTGAAGAGAATTTGCTGACCGGTGGCTACACGCGTAAAAGCAAGGCCGAAGTGGCTGCCAACCTGGAGAAGGTCTACAACTACTTTCCCCGCCTCAAGACCCGCCGTACCAGCCAAGCGGCCTACACCTCGGGCGGCGAGCAGCAGATGTGTGCCATTGGCCGTGCCCTGATGGCCAACCCCACGATGGTGCTGCTGGACGAGCCCTCCATGGGCTTGGCCCCCCAGATCGTGGAAGAAGTTTTTGAGATCGTCAAAGACCTCAACAACAAAGAAAAAGTGACTATCCTGCTGTCCGAGCAAAACACCAACATGGCCCTGAAGTACGCCGACTATGGCTACATCATGGAATCCGGCCGGGTGGTGATGGACGGTGCCGCGGCCGATTTGCGCTCCAACGAAGACGTCAAGGAGTTCTACCTTGGCATGGGCGGTGGCGAGCGCAAGAGTTTCAAAGATGTGAAGAGTTACAAACGGCGCAAGCGCTGGTTGGCCTGAAATTGCTATTTATTTAGTAGCTGCTTGCGCAATACCCATGCGGGCTAGAGCCCTAAATGGCACTTAATTTTCTTTGTAGCCCACTATGACCAGTCACTACGACTCCCTGGAAACTCGCTCTGCAGCGGCCCGCGAATCGGCCCTGATGACCGCATTGCCCCTGCAGGTGGCCCATGCCCAAACGTCGTCTGCTGCCTTTGCTTCGGTGCTTCAGGGTGTGAATCCAGCCGAAGTGCGAGACCGGGCTGCGCTGGCCCAGTTGCCGGTGATTCGCAAACATGAGTTGCAGGAGCTGCAGCAAGCTTCCAGAGCCCGCACAACCGGTGCGGTCGCCAGTGGCGATGTGTTTGGTGGTTTCAGCGCCCTGCAGTTCGGCGCCGCCATGCCGCGCGTGTTTGCCAGCCCAGGCCCGATTTATGAGCCCGAAGGCACGGTGCGCGATTACTGGCGCATGGCGCGCGCCATCTATGCCGCCGGGTTTCGTCCCGGTGAGTTGATCCACAACAGTTTCAGCTACCACTTTGTGCCAGCGGGTTCGATGATGGAAACCGGTGCCCATGCCATGGGTTGCACCGTGTTTCCCGGTGGCACCGGGCAGACCGAGCAGCAGGTGCAAGCCATGCGTGAGCTTGCGCCTGCGGGCTACATCGGCACCCCCAGTTTTCTGAAAATCATTGTCGAAAAAGCGACCGAGATGGGGGTGTCGTTGCCAAGCGTCAAGAAAGCCATGTTTGGCGGCGAGGCCTATCCGCCGTCCCTGCGCGACTGGTTTACCGCACACGGCATCGACGGCTACCAGTGCTATGCCACGGCAGACCTCGGCTTGATTGCCTATGAGACCGAAGCGCGTGAGGGCCTGGTGCTGGACGAGGGCGTCATCGTGGAAATCGTGCGCCCCGGCACCGGGGACCCGGTAGCGCCAGGTGAGGTGGGTGAATTGGTGGTGACCACCCTCAATCCGGGCTACCCTTTGATCCGCTTTGGCACGGGTGACTTGTCGGCCATCCTGCCAGGCGCCTGCCCCACGGGGCG
>CAJASG010000132.1 GCA_903944555.1 uncultured beta proteobacterium | reverse complement strand
CCCCCGCCATGGCATCAACGGCTTCTTGGCCATTGCCCACGGTGTGCAGTGCATAGCCCAGCTTGTTGATCTGCAGTTGTGCCACCTTCTGGTTGGTCAGGTTGTCTTCGACCAACAAAATCAGGCGGCGGTTTTCCAAAGAATTCTGCGGATTGGGTGTGGCAATCGCCGCGTTGCCAGCGGCCTGCGCCTTCACGGTTTCGACCAAGGCCACAGGGTCGTCGGTAAGACAGTCAAACAGTTGGGATTGGTGTATCGGCTTGGCCAGGCATTCGGCAAAGCCAGCAGCCAGCGCGCGTGCGCGCAGTTCGCGCAGGTCGTGCGCAGTGAGCAACACCAGCCGCGTGGCGTCAAACCGGCTGTCGGCGCGAAGGACGCTTGCCAGCTCAATGCCATCCATCGACGGCATCGAGAAGTCAATCAAGGCAACACTGTAGGGGCGGCCAATGTCGGAGGCGTCGTGCATCAGCTTCAGCGCCTCTTCTGCGCTACTGGCACCATCGCTTGGCAGGTTCCAGGAGGCCAGGTAGCGGTGCAAGATTTTTCTGTCGCTGGTCTGGTCATCCACCACCAGCACACGCAGTGCAGCTTGTGTCAGCTTTTGCTCCCCGCGGGGTGATGCATCAATGACCGGACTGTTCGCCAGCACCATGGGCAAGGTGAACCAGAAGGTGGAGCCCTGCCCCTCGACACTGGTGACACCGATCTGCCCGCCCATCAGCTCCACCAACTGCTTGCTAATGGCCAGCCCTAGGCCTGTGCCGCCGTATTTGCGGGTCGTAGAGCTGTCAGCTTGCGTGAACGACTGGAACAAGCGGGCCTGCGTGGCGGGTGAAACTCCAATGCCCGTGTCCTTGATTTCAAACCGCACCATGGGGTGGGCAGGCGCTGGTTCCAGCGCCACATTCAGGCTGACACTCCCGCGCTCGGTGAATTTGATGGCGTTACCAATCAGGTTCAGCAAAATCTGGCGCAACCGTGTAGGGTCGCTGCGCAACGCAGCCGGCAACGCGGCGTCCACAACGCTCGTTAGCGCGAGCTGTTTTTCCCGCGCTTTTGACTGCAGCAACTCCACCGTGCCGACCACGACTTGCACCGGCGAATAGTCCGCCATATCGATTTCAAGCTTGCCTGCTTCGATTTTGGAGAAATCCAGAATGTCGTTAATGATGGTGAGCAGCGCATTGGCCGAATCGCGCACCACGCTGGTGAAGTCGCGCTGGTCAGGGTCGAGCGCGGTATCGAGCAGCAAGTCGGTCATCCCAATAATGCCGTTCATGGGGGTGCGGATTTCGTGGCTCATGTTCGAGAGAAATTCGGACTTGAGCCGCGAATTTTCCAAGGCTTGGTCGCGTGCCAAGCGCAGCGCGCGTTCCGCCTCTTTGCGCGGCCCGATGTCCGACATGAGCCCAATGAAGTGGTTGATGGCACCGTGCGCCCCGTGTACCGGGGAGTAGTGCACTTCGGCAACATAGGGCGTACCGTCCTTGCGCAAGAAATTCAGTTCCAGCGAGAAACCAGTGCCTGCGTTGAGCTCCAGATAATGCTGGGCGAGTTGCGCCAGGTTGTTGCCCGCGCCGCGCAAGAGTCCGATGCGCTGGCCCAGCACGTCTTGTGCGGTGTAGCCGGTGATTTGACTAAACGCCGGGTTCACGTATTCAACGGTGGGGCCCTGCTCCGTCGGGTCGGCGCTGGTAATGAAAATACCCTGTCCGATCTCCTCCAGCGCAGCTTGCTGCAGGCGAATTTGGGCTTCGCTTTCCTGGCGTTCGCTGATGTCCTGAAACGACACCATCGAGCCAAAGATTTCCCCCTCCAGGTACAGTGGCTTGGAACGGTAGGACACGGGCACAAACCGCCCGGTGCGGCTGACAAAAAATTCCTCCCCGTCCAAGGACACGCCTTCTTGCAGCACCGCAATCAGTGGGCAGTGCTCACGCGGGTAATGCTGCCCGTCCGGCCGCGAATGGTGCATGACTTGGTGCGCTTGGCGCCCCACCAGCTCGTCCGAGGTCCAACCCAGGATCTGCTGGGCCGCATCGTTGATGAAAGTGATCTCCCCCTCCATATTGGTGGCATACACGCCATCGCTCAGGGTGCCTAGTATGGTTTCGCTTTGCTCGCGCTGGCGTTCCACCTCCTCTTTAGCGTTGCGGGCTTCCCCCAGCGCCATGGACAAACGGCGTAAAAACAAAATTCCCGTCGCACCGCTGATGACCAGCACCAGGGCCAGCATTGCGGTTTCGATCTGCTTCAGGCGATTGCGCTGCGTTTGCAACTCCGCTTCAAGCGCCCGCAGCCGCTGGTCACCCTCCAGGAACAGCCGATTGGCATTTTCATCGAGCCGTTCAAAATAGGGGGGGACCTGCTTGAGCAATAACGCAATATCTTCCTCGATCGCGTAAAACACCTTGCGGTCTTCACGCTCCAGAGCCTGCCAGCGCAAGCCCAGTTGCTGCTCCAGCGTGGTGGCCAAAGTCTTGATTTGGACCAGTTGTGGCTCTATCTCGATGACCTCCATAAGGCTGCCCGCAGCCAACACGCCCGGCTGGTAGGTAGCTTCACGCGCCAAATCGTCCCGCCCGCCAATATTGAGCCGCAATTCACGCCGCGCCGTTCCACCGCGCTGCAAAACATCCAGGTCGTGTTTGAGCTTGTCCAACTGGATGTCCACGGCTTTTCGCACCCTCTCGAACCCATGGGCATTTTGGGTGGCGGCCATGCGGTAAATGTCTTTTTCCATGCCCTGAATGCCGCGAACAATCTCTTCTCCCACGAACAAGCGCGCACGCTCGTTGGCACCGCGCTGGCGCAGGTTGTCTTCCAAGTCGTTAAAGAACCAGCGCAACCCGAACACCAGGGCGATGCACAGCAAGAACACGCCAATCAGCCAGCGCAGGGATACGTCGACCCGCTTGGTCATGCCCT
>CAJASG010000131.1 GCA_903944555.1 uncultured beta proteobacterium | reverse complement strand
GGTGGGAAATGACGTGCGCAATGAACAGTACAGGGAGATGTTTGCCAATGCGGTTCGACCACTCACTGGAATGGATGCAAAGCAACTCGATGTCGAGGGGCGGCGCATGAAGCTCACACAGGATGTGCAGCTGGAGTGCCAACGTTTGGATGTTGAGATTTCGGTCGCCGAGAAGGAAGAAAAACTGGTTAAGCAACAAGCCTTGTCAGATGTTCGAGCGGAGTTATTTCGCATACGCAAGAACTACCAGAAGAAGGGCTGCTGATCCGCTCATCACACGGCTTAATGGGTGGTTTGCGCAGGACTACGATCAAGCGAATTTGAAACCTTAACGCCAGAACGGCGTAGAAGCATTCTTCACATCCTGGTGACCACCGCTGTCATATTGAATGCGGCGCGGCCAAAACTCTGCCTAGACACCTTGGCGGGCACCCAGCATCAACCCAGTCAAAGCCTCCTGAATCTGAACTAAGTCGCCAGCCACATCGCCTTCGCTCAACCCCACGTAATGCCTGTGCAGCACATCCGTCTTGGGCGCGGTGTGGTTCAGTATCCGCCGCAAAACAGCATCCCCAAGCCCTAGCTTCTCACCAACGGTCGCCACCAACTTCCGTAAGTCATGCAACATGAAGCGCGGCGCACCCAGCCGCATTGCCATGCTGTGAACGTGTTCAGCCGACACACCCTTGAACAGAACAGCTTCAGGGTCCAACCCAAAACACCGACGCTCCAGAATCTCCCGCATCATCGGCGTGATGGGTAGAGAGTGGGGCTTGCCGTTCTTGGTGTCAGGAATGCTCAGGACGCCCGCGGTGAGGTCAATCTGCTGGCGGGTCAGCTCCCTGCACTCATTGCGTCGCAAGCCCGTATAGAGCGTCAAAAGCAGATAGTCGCGTTGCTTCTCGCCCAGTTTGTCCACTGCCTCCCGCCAGGCTGGTAAGTCCTCGACCTGTAACACCCGCGCACGGGGCTGGGAGTGTTCCGGCATCAACCCTGCGGCTGCCAACTTGGTAAAGGGTGTTTCGATGCTCAGGCCGTGCACCGCATTCACATACTTAATCAGCGAAGTGACGATGCCGCGACCCACGTCCACCAAAGCATTGCCCTTGGACTGTGCAAAGGCGTGGCAATGTTCTGAGAACTCGCCAAATGAAAGGTCACTGACAGGACGCTCCAGCCAGTCACCGAAGTGGGTTCTGAAAATGGAGTCATACCTTTTGATGCTTGAGTCCTTGATCTTCTTTGCCACACCGTATGCGGTCAAAGCCTCCCGCAGCGTTGGTAAAGCTACCGGAACCGCCTTGCTGGGTGTTCGACCCGCCCGACACTCCCGCAAGACTTCCAACGCCAGCGCCCTGGCTTCATCGACGCTCATTAAGGGCCAGTGCCCCAGCATCATTCGGAACTGTTTGCCTGCCACGCTGGTCGCCACTTTGAAGGTGCGCTTCCTTGCATTCATCCGCACACAGAAGCCGCAAAGCAGCCTGTCCCTAAGGATGCGCCCGTCTGTGATGGTGCTGCGAAGCAGCATGGACTCGCTGATAAGTACAATCGGCATCAGTTTCCCCTAGGCAAAACGAGGACAAAATCCTCGGATGTTCGTCGTGTACGCACTCGGTTTTGTTTTTTGCTGTCCGGTCTTGCATGGTGCGGATCAGGCACTTCCACGATGCCCACATTGGGCGCGGTGTGCAAAAGGGGTTGATTTCTAAGGATAAATTTCATCATGAAATGTGGCATCGTTGGTCTTCCTAATGTCGGTAAATCGACCCTGTTTAACGCCTTGACCAAGGCGGGCATTGCGGCGGAGAACTATCCGTTTTGCACGATTGAGCCCAATGTGGGGATTGTGGAAGTGCCCGACGCACGGCTGGATGCTTTGTCTGCCATCGTCAACCCGCAAAAGGTGCAGCGCGCCATTGTCGAGTTTGTCGATATCGCCGGCTTGGTGGCGGGCGCCAGCACCGGCGAGGGGCTGGGCAACAAGTTTTTGGCCCATATCCGTGAGACCGATGCCACCATCAATGTGGTGCGGTGTTTTGAAGACGACAACGTTATCCACGTGGCTGGCAAGGTCGACCCGATCTCCGACATCGAGGTGATCCAGACCGAGTTGTGCCTGGCCGATCTGGCCGCCGTGGAGAAAGCCCAACACCGGGTCACCAAGCTGGCGCGCTCGGGCGACAAAGAGTCCATAAAGCTGGTGGCCATCCTAGAGAAATGCCAGGTGGCGCTCAACGAAGCCAAGCCGGTGCGCACCCTGGACTTCACCAAAGAAGAGTTGCCTTTGTTACAACAGTTCTTCCTGATCACCGCCAAGCCCGCCATGTTTGTGGCCAATGTGGCCGAAGACGGCTTTGAGAACAACCCGTTTCTGGACCGCCTGAAAGCCTTCGCCGCAGCACAAAACGCGCCGGTGGTGGCCATCAGCGCCAAGCTGGAAGCGGAAATGTCGGAGATGAGCGACGAAGACCGGCAGATGTTTCTGGAAGAGTTGGGCCAAACCGAACCCGGCCTGAACCGCTTGATTCGCGCCGCCTACAAGCTGTTGGGCCTGCAAACCTACTTCACCGCCGGTGTGAAAGAAGTGCGCGCCTGGACCATCCATGTGGGCGACACCGGGCCGCAGGCCGCTGGCGTGATCCACACCGATTTCGAAAAGGGCTACATCCGCGCCCAGACCATTGCCTATGAAGACTTCATTGCCTTCAAGGGCGAGCAGGGTGCCAAAGACGCGGGCAAGATGCGCGCCGAAGGCAAGGAATACGTCGTCCGGGATGGCGATGTGATGAACTTTTTGTTCAGTTCGTAATACGCCAAAATTTATACGAATAAGGGCTGTAGCCCCCGTGGAATATGCGCAGGCAGCTATGAAGTTCATAGCTGCCTGCGCCGCTTAAAGGGGAGTGTTTAGCCACTGAAGACGCCGATCAAGGCGGCGGTCATCAGCGAATAACGGGCAAATTTCCCAATGGTCATGTAGACAAGACAGGGCCAGAACGGCAGTTTCAACCAACCAGCGACTGCACACAGCGGGTCGCCCACAATGGGCAGCCACGCCAGCAAACAGGCCTTGGGGCCCAGCTTTTCCAGCCACGCCAGTGCCCGCGTGTGGTGCTCTGAGTGTTTGTATTTATCGATGACCCGGTGTGCACCAAACCCCATCCACCAGTCCAGTGCGCCCCCCAAGGTGTTGCCCGCCGTGGCGACGAACACGACCTGCCAATACAACTCCGGATTGAGTTTGATCAGCCCAAAAACCACGGGTTCCGATCCGAGTGGCACTAAGGTGGCCGATATGAACGAGACCACAAAAACCGTCCCCAGGCTGTACTCTGGCAGCGCCAGTAGGGATAGGAGTTGGTTGATCCAGAGTTCCATGTGTGCTTCAGTATAGGCACAGAGCCCGCCCGCTGGTTGACTGTGACTTGGCATTTCAATTGCTGAAATATTGAGCAGTTAGAATAAAGCCCGGTGCACATCACAGCGCCCCATTCACTCCTATTCCCACGATTTCACAGCATGCACATTGGTCAGTTCGCTTTGACGAATTCTCTTTTTGTTGCGCCCATGGCGGGGGTGACGGATCGGCCATTTCGCCAGCTGTGCAAACGGCTGGGTGCCGGTTATGCGGTGAGCGAAATGGTGACCTCCCGCCCCGACCTGTGGGACAGCCTGAAGACCTCCCGCCGCGCCAACCACGCCGGTGAACCGGGCCCCATCGCTGTACAAATTGCCGGCACCGAGCCGCAAATGATGGCCGAGGCGGCCGTCTACAACATCGACCGCGGCGCGCAAATCATTGACATCAACATGGGCTGCCCGGCCAAGAAAGTCTGCAATAAATGGGCGGGCTCGGCCCTGATGCAAAACGAAGCCTTGGCCCTCTCCATCGTCGAGGCGGTGGTGGCGGCCTGTGCCCCGCACCAGGTGCCGGTCACGCTGAAAATGCGCACCGGTTGGAGCCAGAGCCACAAGAACGCCCGGGCGCTGGCGCTGGCATTCGAGAATGCCGGCGTGCAGATGATTGCCGTGCATGGCCGCACCCGCGAGCAGGGGTACAAAGGCCAAGCCGAGTACGACACCGTGGCCGCGGTCAAGGCGGCGCTGCGGATTCCGGTGGTGGCCAATGGCGACATCACCACCCCGGAACAGGCGCGCGCGGTGCTGCAAGCCAGCGGGGCCGACGCCATCATGATCGGTCGCGCGGCGCAGGGCCGTCCCTGGATTTTTCGCGAAATCGCCCATTTTTTGGAAACTGGAACCCATTTGGCGCCGCCCTTGGTCAGTGAAGTCAAGCGGCTCTTGGTCGAGCATTTGCATGACCACTACAGCCTGTATGGCGAGTTCAGCGGCGTGCGCTCGGCGCGCAAACACATTGGCTGGTACGTGCGCGAATTGCCCCAAGGCGAGGCCTTCCGGGCACACATGAATACGCTGGAAACCAGCGTCGCGCAGTTGGCGGCCGTAGCCCGGTTTATGGATGATTTGAATGAAAAAATGGACCGCATTCCTGTGCAGGAAATGGCGGGGTCCAACACACAGGGACACGATATGAAGGAATTGGCAGTATGAGCCGACAGCACATTGATGAGTGCGTACGCGCGAGTCTGGAAGGGTATTTCCGGGACTTGGACGGGACCGAGCCCGATGGCATGCACGACATGCTGGTACGCGCCGTGGAAAAACCCCTGCTGGAGGTGGTCATGGAACATGCCGACAACAACCAGTCCAAAGCCGCCCAGTGGTTGGGCCTGAACCGCAACACCTTGCGCAAGAAACTGCTCGACCACAAGCTCATTGACTAGGTGCACGGTTCCCCGTTCGCCCCGCCCCATTTTTTACTCTACCCATCCCTTATGAACGCACTACTTTCTGTCTCGGACAAAACCGGCATCGTCGAACTCGCGCAGGCCTTGCACGCCCAGGGCATCAAGCTGCTCTCTACCGGCGGCACCGCCAAACTGCTGGCCGACCAGGGCCTGCCGGTGACTGAAGTGGCCGAGATGACCGGTTTCCCCGAAATGCTGGACGGCCGCGTCAAGACCTTGCATCCGCGTGTGCACGGCGGCCTGCTGGCCCGCCGCGATGTGCCCGCGCACATGGCCGCATTGGCCGAACACAAAATTGACACCATCGACGTGCTGGTGGTCAACCTGTACCCGTTTGAAGCCACCGTGGCCAAGCCCGGTTGCACGCTGGAAGACGCTATCGAGAACATCGACATCGGCGGCCCGGCCATGGTGCGCAGCGCCGCCAAAAACTGGAAAGACGTGGCGGTGCTGACCGACGCGTCGCAGTACGCCACCGTGATTTCTGAATTGAAGGCCAACGGCAAAGTCAGCGACAAGACCAAGTTCACCCTGAGCGTGGCCGCGTTCAACCGCATCAGCCAGTACGACGGCGCCATCAGCGACTATCTCTCTGCAGTGCAAGTCGGCGACGATGTGCCCGCCGGTGATGCGGCGCCCACGCTCGACCTGTTCCCCGGCCAAAGCAACGG
>CAJASG010000130.1 GCA_903944555.1 uncultured beta proteobacterium | reverse complement strand
TGTCCGGCGCCAAGGGCGTGCTGGTGCTGATCACGGCCGCCAAGGGCAGCCTGAAGCTGTCCGAATCCAAGCTCGCTATGAACACCATCCGCGCTTACGCCTCCCCTGACGCGCATGTGATCTACGGTACCGCTTACGACGACAGCCTGATGGACGAAATTCGTGTCACGGTGGTGGCCACCGGCCTCAGCCGCCAGGGCATCCGCCGGACTGCGCCCCCACTGCAAGTGCTGCGCACCGGCACCGACAACGTGCCGTTCACGGTGCCGACACTCAACACCATGGTTGCTCCCACGGGTACTGCGGCCGCTATGGGTGGCGGTGTGGCGCAGCCGGACTACGGCAGCATGGGAACCCCTGCGGTGTGGCGTGGCCGCACTTCGGCGGCAGCCCGTGTGGACGCTTTGTCCAGTGGCGGCATGGATGACTACGAAATCCCCGCCTTCCTGCGCAAACAGGCTGACTGACCATGTGGCGGATGCCCGGTAAAATCCAACCTGTGCTGAAACAACGAACCCTCAAATCCCTCACCCGCGCCGTAGGCGTGGGGCTGCACAGCGGGCAGCGTGTGGAAATCACGTTGCGCCCGGCTGCGCCGGATACCGGGATCGTGTTTCGGCGGGTGGATTTGCCCGCGGCGATCGATATTCCGGTGTCGGCCAACGCGGTCACCGACACCCGCTTGGCCTCGACTCTGTCGAGTGGCAATGCCAAGGTGCATACGGTGGAGCACCTGATGTCGGCCTGTGCCGGTCTGGGCGTGGACAACCTGTACGTAGACATCACCGCAGAGGAAGTTCCGATTCTGGATGGCTCCGCCGCCTCGTTCGTATTTTTGCTGCAAAGCGCAGGCATTGAACTGCAAAACGCGCCGCGCCGCTTTATTCGGTTGACGCGCCCGGTTGAGGTGCGAGAGGGCACGGGAAGTCAGGAAAAATGGGCCCGCCTAGAGCCCTACCACGGCTACAAGCTCAGCTTCGAGATCGAATTTAACCACCCGGCAGTGGACTCTACCGGTCAACGCGTGGAGTTTGACCTGAGCACGGGATCGTATTCGCGCGACATTGCCCGCGCCCGAACTTTTGGCTTTACCAAAGACGTGGAGATGATGCGTGCCAATGGCCTGGCCCTGGGTGGCGGCTTGGACAATGCCATCGTCATGGATGATTACAAGGTGCTCAATTCGGACGGCCTGCGTTATGACGATGAATTCGTCAAGCACAAGATCCTGGACGCCATGGGCGACCTCTACATCGTTGGCAAGCCGCTGTTGGCCAGCTACAGCGCATTTCGCTCCGGACATGCGATGAACAACCAACTCTTGCGTGCGCTGCTGGCCCATCCCGAGGCTTGGGAAGTCGTCACGTTTGAAGACGAAAAGCTGGCGCCCAAGGGCTTTGCCCAGTTGGCCAGGGCTTGGTAAGCTGAACGGCCAAGCGCTCAAAACCCCATGTTACTTTTTCGATGGCTCATCCTCCTGCTCTTGCTGGGCGCGGGTGTTTCATTTGCGTTTTACGCCGGTACCGGACAAGAACGCTTCAAACGCTACGGCCTGCTGACCTTGAAGTGGACCGTGTTGTCTGCTCTGGGCTTCTTTGCTGTTTTGGTGCTGGAGCGGGTTGCCTAAGCGCAAAGCCCGCGATGCGCTGGGCGACGCCATCAAGAAGCACTGACGTCAGTGTCTGCGTCCCGCCTTGTAGGAGGCCTTGACGCCACTGCCGACCCCATCCGCCTGTG
>CAJASG010000129.1 GCA_903944555.1 uncultured beta proteobacterium | reverse complement strand
GCAAGGCGCGGCCCCCCAGAAAAATCGCTGTTTTGCGCCCGCTTTGTAGCGCGGCGGCAATGGCGGCTACGGTGGCGTCGTCGGCCACAGGTGGTGCAGCGATTTGGGGTGCGGGCAGGGCCACACCGCCCTCACCCCAGGACACATCGGCTGGCAGGATGAGCGTGGCAACTTGGCCGGGTGGGCCCATGCAAGCTGCGATGGCTTCCACGGCATCCTGGCACAGGGTCTCTGTGGTTTTGGAGGTGCGCACAAATCCGGGTGACACATTGCGGGCCACCGTTTCGATGTCGGACTGCAACTGCGAGTCGTACTGCGTGTGGTAGGTCGCGTGGTCGCCCACAATATTCAGGACGGGAACTTTGCCTTTGCGCGCGTTGTGCAAGTTGGCCAGGCCGTTGCCCAGGCCACAGCCCAGGTGCAACAGGGTGGCGGCGGGCTTGTCGGCCATGCGCGCGTAGCCATCGGCGGCACCTGTGGCCACGCCCTCGAACAGGGTCAACACGGCCCGCATTTCCGGTGCCGAGTCGAGCGCAGCGACGAAGTGCATCTCAGACGTGCCGGGGTTGGTGAAGCAGGTGGTAATGCCTGCATTGACCAGGGTTTTAACGAGGGCGGTGGCGCCATTGGACATGGAAGTCTCCTAAGTATTTTTTTGGATGGAACGTGCCGCAGCGCGTGCCGTGAGAATGCAACCGGGCAAGAAGGTGCCTTCCAGCGAACGCTTGCCGCTGGCACCGCCGCCACCAAAACCGGCCGCCTCGCCCACGCAGTACAGGCCCGGCATGGCTTGGCCGGCGGCTGTGAGCACGCGGCTTTGCAAATCGGTCTGCAGGCCGCCCAGGCTCTTGCGGGTGATAAGTTGCATCTGAATCGCAATATACGGCCCGGCGCCCGGCTTTTGCAGCGGCGCGGGTTTGCAGGTACGCAGCTTGTCAGGCCCCCAATGGCGCGCGTGCTCGATGCGGCGAATCTGGTCGTCGTTGACAACCGAATCGCCACGCGAGAAATTGGCATCAAAGGCGTCGGCGGTGGCTTGCAGCACCTCGGGTTTCACGTCAGTGGTGCCGGCCAGTGCGTTCATCTTGGCGCACAACCCGGCCAGCGTGTCGTCCACCAAGAAGTGCTTGCTCTCGTCCGCCATTTGCTGAACCAGCCGGTGGTTGCCCAACAGGGTTTCCTTGAGGAACAGCGGGAACTGCATGTCGCGAATGCGCTGGTTGTGCTCGGCGCCCGAGATGGCAAATTCCCGGGCGGCAATGCGCCAGTTCATCAGCTGCCAGGTGTAGGGCTGCTCTTGCGCCGCCACACGCTGGCACAACTCATGGGTGTCAAAGCCGGTGACCAGTGGCTGCGCGCCGATGCGTTCGCCCCGGTGGTTGAGCCACAAGGCCGATTTGCACGGAATAGCCGACAGGCCGTGACCCTCGAAATGTGGTTGCGGATGGGGAAAGCCAGCGGCGTAGTTCCACATCTCGCCTGCGTGGGTGATGTTGCCGCCCAGCCCCGCCACCAAGTGGTGCAGCTTGCCATCGGCAAAGGGGTGCGCGCCGTTGAGCATGGTGGCCGGCAGGGGGCGATGTTTGGGCCAATTGGCACGGGTTTCTGCGTGGCTGCCGTTGATGCCGCCCATGGCCAGCACCACCGCCTGCGCGCTGAATCGCACCTCTTGGCCCGTGGCCTCGTTGATGCCAACTGCGCCCGTGACCACCCCATTTTGGGAATCCAGCGCGGTGATGCGGTGGCGGCTGAGCAAGTTGAGCCGCTGGCCCGTGGCGGCCTGCTGCAGCACTTCGATCATGCGCCGCGTGAGCTGGCGCGAGGTGCCCCACACCACGTGGTAGCGCGGCAG
>CAJASG010000128.1 GCA_903944555.1 uncultured beta proteobacterium | reverse complement strand
GTGCATAAAAAGGGCGACCACCAAGGCGGCTTTGATGCCCGGCATTTGCTCGCCGCAGCGCTGCAGGGGGAGGATGTTGGACTGGTAAGTGAAGCCGGCATGCCCGCCGTTGCCGACCCCGGCTCGTCGGTCGTGCGTGCGGCGCACGACCTGGGGGTGCGCGTGGTGCCGCTGGTGGGTCCCGTGTCCCTCTTGCTGGCGCTCGCGGCCAGTGGTTTGAACGGCCAAAATTTCGCTTTCGTCGGGTACTTGCCCTGCACGCCTGCCGAACGGACCCAAAGAATCAGGGAACTTGAATCGCTGGCGCTCAAGACCGGACAAACCCAACTCTTTATTGAAACACCCTACCGAAATGCCGCCATGCTGCAAGCATTGGTGCAAGGCCTGCAAGCCAACACCCGGCTTGCAACCTCCAGCGGCCTGACGCTAGACCTTGCCATGTGCCACAGTGATCTTGCGAAAAACTGGAAACACAAGGCATGGACCTTGGACAACGCCACGCCAACGGTGTTTGCCATCGGACGTTAAAGGCTTTGACGTAAAAGTTAGCGCAGTGCCGGCAAGGTCTGCAGCGCGTGGGCGGCACCCTGGCCGATGGAGGCACCGAAACGCTTGACGAGGCGTTCTGCCACGTTGTCCCGCCGGGTGTAATCGACGAGTTCTTCGGCCTTGACCACTTCCCGCGCGACAAAGTCCAAATTGCCCAACTGATCCGCCAATCCCATCTCAATAGCCTGCTGTCCGGTCCAGAACAGTCCGCTAAAAGTCTCCGGCGTTTCTTTCAAGCGCTTGCCACGACCATTCTTGACCACACTGATGAACTGCTGGTGAATTTGGTCCAGCATGGCTTGGGCGAAGGCCCTTTGTTTTTCGGTTTGGGGGCTGAAGGGGTCCATGAAGCCTTTGTTTTCACCGGCCGTCATGAGACGCCGTTCGACGCCCAATTTGTCCATCAACCCGGTAAAACCAAAACCATCCATCAGTACACCGATGCTGCCGACGATGCTGGCCTTGTCCACAAATATCTGGTCTGCCCCCACCGCGATGTAATACGCCGCCGAGGCACAGGTTTCTTCCACCACGGCATAGACCGGCTTGTTGTGCTTGGCCTTGAGGCGGCGAATTTCATCGTTGATGATGCCTGCTTGCACCGGGCTGCCGCCGGGTGAGTTGATCAATAACACGACGGCCTGTGCGCCCTTGTCTTCAAAGGCACCCCGCATGGCAGCCACAACCAACTCAGCGCTGGCTTCCCCGCCCGCCGCAATTTCACCTTTAATTTCCACTACTGCGGTGTGCGGCTTGGATACGTCGGTTGCCGGGCCGCCACGCTCCATGCCGAACCACACCAAAATTACCAGAAAGACCAACCACGCCAGGCGGATACCGTTTCGCCAGCGCCGCGCAAGGCGTTGTTCCTCAATCGCAGCCATCGCCAGCTTTTCAAGCGTTGCACGCTCCCACCCTGGCGCACTTGGCATGGCTGAATTTGCTATGTTTTTAGCAGCTGCTTGCGCAGTATCTGTGGCCACTTTAGCCGAATCCGGTGTGGATTCAGGGGCAACGGTGTGTTGAAAATCAGTCATTTCAGAACTCAATAGGTTTCAGGTTATGGGAAGTATGCCAGTGCACGACGCCATCGGATTCAGTCAAAGCGATTCTGACCAAACCCCCGCGGCAAGGTCCACCCCTGCATTCACCTGTTTCAGGTGAGTAGGTCGCTCCGTGGGTTGCACATAGCAACCATTGCCCAGTGCTGTCAAAAAAGCGGTTGGGCTGGTAGTCCATCTCCATGGGCACATGGGCACAGCGATTGAGGTAGGCGTAAACATGGTCCTCAAACCGAATGGCAAACCCACGGCCGGTTTGACCGCAATAAACAACGTCAAACGGCACGGCCTCGCCGCCATTTTTCAGGTCCGAACCGTTGCACAAGGGGATTTGCTCTGGGGTGGCGTTCATAGTGCAGCACCCAATCAAGCGTTGGCCAACAGCCAAGCGTGCAATTGCGGCACGGAATGGGCTACAAATCTAGGCTTCAGGGTATCAAATGCAGCGGGCTCGTGGGCACCGTAGCTCACACCCACGCTGGGGCAGCCGGCATTGAGTGCCATTTGCAGGTCATGCGTGGTGTCACCAATCATGAGCACCCGGTCCGGCTCGACGCCAAATTCCCGCATCAACTCCTCCAGCATCAGCGGATGGGGTTTGCCCGCGGTCTCGTCGGCAGTCCGAGAGGCGTGAAACACCCCTTGCAGCTCCACCGCCTGCAGGACCTCGTTAAGTCCAGGTCGGCTCTTGCCAGTGGCCACCGCCAGCCAGTGCTGGCGCGCCTTCAGGTCGGCCAGCATCGCCAACACGCCTTTGAATAGACTGATGTCATTTTGGTGCGCGACGTAATGGTGCTTGTAGCGCGCGCCCAGTTCGGGATATTTTGCTTTTGGCACGTCCGGTGCGGCATGGGCCAAGGCCTGCATCAAGCCCAAGCCGATCACGTAGGCCGCATCCTGGTCGCTAGGGACGGTGCCCCCGACGTCTGCTACCGCCAGCTGAATGCAGCGGGTGATGATGGCGGTGGAATCAAACAGGGTCCCATCCCAATCAAAGGCAATGAGGTCGAACTGGCGGGGGCGTACAGGCAAGGTAGGTGAGGTCATAGCGGAGCTTTCTTCAGTTCAAGGGCGTCGGCGGACAAGCTGGTGATGGGCGCGTCAGGCAGCACGTACCCGAGAAACTGCGCCAACTCCGGCGGCAGATCAGCACGTAATTCCAGCCGCTCCCCGGTCACGGGATGGCTGCACTGAAAGCGCCACGCATGCAAAAACATGCGTTTAAGGGATGCCGTGCCAACCGCCTTTGCCAGTGCTTTGTTGTGGTCAAAATCGCCGTATTTATCGTCCCCGGCAATGGGCAAGCCTTCGGACGCCAAGTGCACGCGAATCTGGTGGGTTCGCCCGGTTTTGAGCGTCACTTCCAGTAAGGAGTAGCCCAGCCCACCGTCGGTTGACGCGCCCGACGCAGTCAACACCTTGACCAAGGTCAATGACGGCATGCCATTTGGGTCATCCTTGGCAACAACCTTGACCCGGCGTTCACCCGAACCGGGAACACCCTCTTTGCCATCCAGCAAGTACTTGTGCAAGGACTTGTCCAGCACCTTTTTGTTACTCGGCCAACGCCCCAACACCAAGGCCAGGTAAGTTTTTCCGGTTTCCCGCTCACGGAACTGATTTTGCAAGTTGGTGAGTGCACTGCGCTTCTTGGCCACCAGCAAAATGCCACTGGTCTCACGGTCCAAGCGGTGCACCAGCTCCAGAAACTTGGCCTGTGGGCGGGCCATGCGCAACTGTTCAATCACACCAAAGCTCACGCCCGACCCCCCGTGCACGGCAACTCCCGCAGGCTTATTGATGGCCAACATGCTGTCGTCTTCAAACAGCACAGAGAAATCCTTGGCTGGTGCATGGCTGGCGACCTGCGCTGCCATGGCAATCGATTTTTCCGCCACACGCTCGGACACCCGCACCGGCGGCAGGCGCACCACATCGCCCGCGTTGACCCGGGTGTCCGCACTGGCCCGTCCCTTGTTGATACGCACTTCGCCGCTGCGAATGATGCGGTAAACATGGGTTTTCGGCACGCCCTTGAGGTGGCGCATCAAAAAATTATCCAGTCGCTGCCCGGCGTCATCCTCTTCAATCGTTACCGATTTCACCTGAGGACCGGGGGTGTAGGGATTGCACTCTATAATGTGTTTCACTAGCGTTGTGCTGTAAGTGGTTGATTTAGCTGGAGTTTAGTCCACACCCCATTTACAGCCTCGGTAGAAGGTCGATGCCGCCGGGTTGTACTGCACGTAAATCACACGCC
>CAJASG010000127.1 GCA_903944555.1 uncultured beta proteobacterium | reverse complement strand
GCAGCGCGGGGTTGCCACACGGTCTGGTCTTTCTTCTCAGAGGTGTACACCTCAATCATGCCCCTGTGGCTGATGAAAATTTCGGTGCCGCCGTTGGCATCGCGCTCCAGCCGGGTGCGGAACTGATCGCGCTCTGGGGTGGAGTACAGCGAGTCGAGCATCTTGCCCAGCAGGTTTCTGATGCCGTCTTGCGGAATTTTGGCCCGGTTTTCGGCCCAATCTGTTTCCATGATGCCAAGGTTGTTTTGGTCCATGGCCAGCAAAAAGCCGTTTTCCTGCCAGAAGTCTTTGACGGGGTCCCATAGTTTTTCAGCGGGTCGGTTGACCACCAGCCAGCGCTGGTTGCCAGCGCGTTCAATACGAACATCCCCCATTGAGACTGCGGCAACGCCGGTTTTGCTCACCGCCGCCTGCCCAGCCTGGTAGCCAGAGGCCGATACCGCGCCGCCAACGACGTTGTAACGCGTTTCTTTGGAAAGCTGCGTCAGGTCCGGTGGAACTGTCAGTGTGGGGGCTTTTCCGGTGCTGCGGTAATCTACTTTGTCGGTTTCAAGCGCAGTGCAAGCACTTAAACCTATGGCCAGACCCAATAAAGTCAGTTTAGAAAATTGATTCACGGAGATCCTCAAAATGGGGTGGGGGTCAGATCAGTCCGGTGGACTGCATGACGCGTGCAAGGCCTGGCTGGTTGGCCTCGGTCAGTTGTGTCAGTGGCAAGCGCAGGGTTTGCTTGCAGTGTCCCATGCGGGCAACCGCCCATTTCACGGGGATGGGGTTGGATTCGACAAACAGTGCCTTGTGCAGGGGCAGCAATTGCATCTGGATTTCCATGGCGCGTTGCACATTGCCAGCAATAGCCGCCATGCACAGCTCATGCATCAGGCGTGGCGCCACATTGGCGGTTACGCTCACATTACCGTGGCCACCGCACAGCATCAAGGCTACGGCTGTCGGGTCATCGCCAGAGTAAATGGAGAAACCCTTAGGGGCTTCCTTGATCAGCCACTGGGCGCGCTCGATATTACCGGTTGCTTCCTTAATGCCGACAATGCCCGGAACCTGCGCCAGTCGCAACACCGTATCGTGTGCCAAATCGGCAACGGAGCGGCCGGGCACGTTGTACAGCACCAGCGGCAAATCCACAGCCTCGGCAATGGATTTGAAATGCAAATACTGCCCTTCCTGGGTCGGCTTGTTGTAGTACGGCACGACTTGCAGTTGGCAGTCGGCTCCCACCTTCTTGGCAAAGCGGGCCAACGCAATCGCTTCTTTGGTGGAGTTGGCACCACAGCCGGCCATGATGGGCGCGCGCCCTGCGGCCTGCTCTACCGCGACGCGGATGATTTCACAGTGCTCTTCGACGTTGACGGTGGGGGATTCGCCCGTGGTGCCGACCACCCCGATGCAATCCGTGCCCTCGGCAATGTGCCAATCGATCAGCTTTCGCAATGCGGGATAGTCCACAGAGCTATCTTCGAGCATGGGGGTGACCAAGGCAACGATGCTGCCTCTGATTTGACTGGGTGAAGAGTTCATGTCAAGCAAATGTTTCGGTAAACACGCATTTTAGCTAGAGTGCGTGCTGATTGGGGTGGATGGCGCCTGCGTCTGATGTAAAGGGCCGTATTGCAGTAACGCGCTGCACAAACCGCAGGGGATTTTCCAAGGTGCCGCACTCGTAAGCCACGACCTGTAGGTCCTTGCATACCGCCAGAAGTTCCCCGGGTTGCAAAAGAAAATCTGCGCGTGCCGGGCGGCCCACGGTTTCATTGCCGCTGGCAAAGGTTTCATACAAAAACACCCCACCAGGGGCCACGCTGTTCACCATGGTGGGTAAAAGCGAGCGCCACAGGTAGTTGGTAACCACCACCGCGCCAAAGGTTTGTGGCTCGCTGCCAGTGGTCAGCGGCCAAGGGCGGTTTTCAATATCCGCGCAGATCAGGGTGCCAGGAGCGCCCGCGCTACGGGCAGTTGTCAAATCCCGGTCAATCCCGGTGACCGCATGGCCGCGCCCCGCAAACCACGCCAAATGGCGTCCGCTCCCGCAAGCGATGTCCAGCACGGTGGCGTTGGGCTTTAACAGGTGCGACCAACGCACAATCCAGGGCGAGGGCGCCGTCAAAAGCATGCCCACAGCTGGTTGGCCATTTGAAAAAGAAAATCAGGCTGGCCGTACATGGCAAACACCCCAAGCAGCACCGCCACTGTCAGCATGCCCAGTAGCCATCGCATTGCGGGTTTCATGGCTTTAGCGGGCACCGGCAGGCACCGGGCGATGAATAGCCACCTCTTTGACCGGAAGATTCACCAGAGCGGCGAACACCCCAAGTGCAATGGCGATGTACCAGACGATGTCGTAACTGCCGGTGCGGTCGTACAAATAGCCGCCCAGCCACACACCCAGGAACGAGCCAATCTGGTGGCTGAAGAACACAAAGCCGCTGAGCATCGACAGGTGTGCCACTCCGAATATCTGGGCCACCGTCGCGTTGGTCACCGGTACAGTGGACAGCCACAACAGCCCCATGACGCTGGCAAACACATACACGCTGGCCGGCGACAGTGGCACCACTAGGAAGGCCACGATGGCAAAAGAGCGCGCCAGGTAAATGAAGGCCAGAATATTGCGCTTGGGCAGTTTTTGCCCCAATACGCCGGCGGCGTAGGTGCCAAACACATTGAACAGGCCAATCAGGGCGAGCGCGTAGCTGGCCACTTGCGGTGACAAGCCCTTGTCCCTCAGGTAGCTGGGCATGTGCACGCCGATAAAAACCACTTGGAACCCACACACAAAGTAGCCCGCCATCAGCAACTGGAAGCTCGGGTACTTGAAGGCTTCCTTTAAAGCCTGGAAGATGGTCTGGTCACGCTTGATGAGTGCGTTGGCGGCAAAACCTGGCTCGCGCAGGCCCCAGGCCAGCGGCGCCATCAGCAGTGCGGCAAACCCGAGCAAGCTCAGCGCTTCTTGCCAACCAAAGGTGGTGATGAGAAAGCCCTCTACCGGCACCATCAAAAACTGGCCAAATGAGCCGGCTGCGGCTGTCACTCCCATGGCCCACGAGCGCTTTTCTGCCGACACGTTGCGGCCAATCACGCCGTACACCACGGCATAGGTCGTCCCAGCCTGTGCCAGGCCAATCAGAATGCCGGTTGACAGGGTGAACAGCAGAGGCGTAGGCGCATGGGCCATGCCGATCAGGCCCAAGGCGTACAACACCGCCCCGACCGCAATCACCTTGAAGGCGCCAAACCGGTCGGCCGCCATACCTGCAAAAATGCCGGACACGCCCCATGCCAGATTCTGGATGGCGATGGCGAAGGCAAAGGTCTCGCGGCTCCAGTCTTTGGCCTGGGTGATGGGTTGTAGCCATAGTCCAAAGCCGTGGCGTATACCCATGGACAGTGTCACGATGGCGGCGCCACAGAGCAGCAGTTGGGGAATGGAGAGGCTGGGTTTCGAAGGGCGCATAGGGAGTTAATGTAGCCACATCCGCGCACAGCAGTATTTTTGCTGTTGTTATATACAGCTGATTATCGCGGTACGTCTACAATGCCGCCCTATGTCTGCCAAACCCAACTCTGAATATTCCGAAGGCTCGATCCGGGTCCTCAAAGGCCTGGAGCCTGTCAAACAGCGTCCGGGCATGTACACCCGCACCGACAACCCCCTGCACGT
>CAJASG010000126.1 GCA_903944555.1 uncultured beta proteobacterium | reverse complement strand
GACGCATTGATCAACGGCGAATGGATTCAAGGCAGCAACCGTTTTGACGTGCTCGACCCCGCCACCGGTATCAAACTAGCCGACGTGGCCAATCTGGGACCCGCAGAAGCTGAAATCGCCATTGCCGCAGCCAACGCTGCTTGGCCTGCGTGGAAAGCGAAAACTGCCAAAGAACGCAGCATCATTTTGCGCAAGTGGTTCGACCTGCTCATGGCCAACCAGGACGACTTGGCCCGCATCATGACCGCCGAGCAAGGCAAACCGTTTGCCGAAGCCAAGGGGGAAATTGCGTATGGCGCCAGCTTTGTCGAGTGGTTTGCCGAAGAAGCCAAGCGCGTCAACGGCGAAACCCTGCCCCAGTTTGACAACAACCGCCGCCTGATGGTGATCAAGCAACCCATCGGAGTGTGCGCCGCCATCACCCCGTGGAACTTCCCCCTGGCCATGATCACCCGCAAGGTGGCACCAGCGCTGGCGGCCGGTTGTACCGTCCTGATCAAGCCAGCCGAACTCACGCCTTTGACAGCCCTGGCCGCTGCTGAGTTGGCAATCCGTGCCGGCATTCCTGCCGGTGTACTCAACATGATTACTGCCGATGCCGCCAACAGCATCACGGTGGGCAAGGTGATTTGCGCCAGCGATGTGGTGCGCCACATCAGCTTCACCGGCTCCACCGAAGTGGGCCGCATCCTGATGGCGCAAAGTGCGCCCACCGTCAAGAAAATGTCATTGGAATTGGGCGGTAACGCCCCCTTCATTGTGTTTGACGATGCGGACATCGACAGCGCGGTCGAAGGCGCTTTTGCAAGCAAATACCGCAATGCCGGCCAAACCTGCGTTTGCTCCAACCGTTTTTACGTGCAGGAAGGCGTCTACGACCAGTTTGTGGAAAAGTTCGCCGCCAAGGTCCGCACTGCCAAGGTTGGCAATGGTTTTGACGAGGGCGTCAACCAAGGCCCACTGATTGAAGAGGCGGCGTTGGTCAAAGTGCAGCGCCATGTGGAAGACGCCGTGGCCAAGGGTGGCCGTGTGCTGGTGGGCGGCAATCGCCTGGCAGGCCAATTTTTCGAACCCACCGTGGTAGCCGATGCCACCGCCGACATGCTGTGCGCCAGGGAAGAAACCTTTGGCCCGTTTGCCCCGGTATTCAAGTTCAGCACCGAGCAAGAAGCAGTGGACGCCGCCAACGACACCGAGTTTGGCCTGGCCAGCTACTTCTACACCCGTGATATGGGCCGCATTTATCGCGTGGGCGAAGCACTGGAGTACGGCATGGTGGGCGTGAACGTCGGCATTTTGGCCACCGAGCATGTACCCTTTGGTGGCGTCAAGCAGTCGGGCCTGGGCCGCGAAGGCTCCCACCACGGTATGGACGACTATGTGGAAATCAAATACCTCTGCATTGGCGATATTCTGAAATAACGGTGTTTTTAAGCTGCGGGCTAGTTCAAGGTTTTGGCATGGCCCATCATCTGCGGACAAGGCACAATACGGGCGTATG
>CAJASG010000125.1 GCA_903944555.1 uncultured beta proteobacterium | reverse complement strand
GTCACTGCACGCGACTTGCGCCCACAGCAGCGCGCTGAAAACGAACTCGAAGACCGATTGGCCGAGTTGCGTGCCACGCTGGAGTCCACCGGGGATGGTATTCTGGTAACTGATCTGAACGGGTCTGTACGCAACTACAACCGCAACTTCGCGGAGTTGTGGAGCGTGCCAGAAGCCCTTTTGGTAGCTATTAACGACCAGGCGCTGTATGCACACATGGCGTCGCAGGTGGTCAATTCAGTCGGTTTTCAGGACCGCCTGAATGCGTTGACGGCGAACCCCCTTCAGGAAGCCACCGACGTGCTGCTGCTACGTTCTGGCACGGTCATTGAACGCGTGACCCTGCCGCAATACAGTCGTGGCCGTGCTGTGGGACGGGTCTATTCGTACCGCGACGTCACACTGCGTATCGACACAGAAGCGCGGCTGCAGTTGGCCGCGAAGGTGTTTGACTCCAGTCTCGACGCAATTTTCATCACCGACTCCAATTTTGAACTGCTGCAAGTCAACCCCCGTTGTGAAACACTGACCGGTTCGACACGCAGTCAACTCGTCGGCACATCGGCACGCAAGCTTTTTCACGACCCGCAGCTGCCTGATTTTTTCAATCAGGTAGAACTGGGGCTCGCGCTGAACGGCCTTTGGTCAGGGGAGGTCTGGCGAATGGCGGATGAGCGCCCCTGTGCGGTCGAGGTGTCGTGGGTGGCGCTGCGCAATGAGCGCGGCGAAGTTCAAAACACCATTGGTTTTTTTCAGGACCTGACGGAGCGGATGGAAGCACAAAAGCGCATTGAAACGCTGGCCTATACCGATGTATTGACCGGCTTGCCCAACCGGCTGCTGCTTACCCAAAGGGTCGATCTGGCGCTGCGCATGGTGCACCGCCATGGTGGATCGTGTGCGGCATTGTTCATTGATCTTGACCATTTCAAGAACATCAACGATTCCCTGGGCCATTCTTTTGGCGACCGTGTTCTGATCGAAGTGGCACAGCGTATCAAGCGCTGCCTGCGTGATGTAGATACCCTGTGCCGACTGGGCGGCGATGAATTTGTGGGGTTTCTGCAGGACGCAGACGCCTTTGGTGCCGAGATCGCGGCGCGGCGCATTTTGGAGGCGTTGGCCCAGCCATTTCTGGTGGATGCGATGAACTTCTCGCTGGGGTGCAGCATCGGTGTGGCCATGTACCCGGAGGACGGGAAAACGGTCGATACCCTGATCCAGTGCGCCGATACCGCCATGCACCGGGTGAAAGAGCGCGGGCGCGGCAATTT
Source organism: uncultured beta proteobacterium (assembly GCA_903944555.1). GTDB lineage: Bacteria > Pseudomonadota > Gammaproteobacteria > Burkholderiales > Burkholderiaceae_C > Allorhodoferax. The sequence goes on along the minus strand of CAJASG010000125.1, from coordinate 2,624 downwards.
TCGCTTTTACCAGCCGCAAATGAATGTGGACTTGCTCTCGCGCATGAAGATGGACCACGCGATGCGCCAAGCCATGGAGCAAGGCCTCTTTCGATTGGTGTACCAGCCGCAGGTGTCGCTGTGTGATGGGCGCTTGTTGGGCGCCGAAGCCCTGGTGCGCTGGACAGATTCCGAGCTGGGCAGCGTGCCGCCATCCACCTTTATTCCTTTGGCGGAGGAATCCGGTTTCATCATCACCATTGGCAACTGGGTGATGGGCGAGGCCGTGCGCCAGGCTACCCTGTGGCAAAACGCGGGGCGACCGGTGGTTGTCTCCGTCAATGTGTCGGCGCTGCAGTTTCAGCAACCCGATTTTGTAGAGCGGGTAGCCGACTCGCTGCGCAGTGCGGGGCTTGCACCTGAGCTGCTGGAGCTGGAATTGACCGAATCCATATTGATCAAGGATGCCAACGAGGCATTGGCCCGACTGCACGCATTGGCCGGTTTGGGCATCAGCTTGGCGATTGATGATTTTGGTACCGGCTATTCCAGCTTGGCCTACCTCAAGAAATTTCCAATTTCCAAGCTCAAAATCGACCGCGCATTTGTGATGGGGTTGCCGCAGGATGAAAGTGACCGGGCCATCGTGAGCGCCACGGTTGCCATGGCGCGCGCCCTGAAACTGGAAGTGGTTGCCGAAGGCGTGGAAACACCCGCACAAAGGGACTATTTGTGCAGCCTGGAGTGCGAGTCCTTTCAGGGCTACCTGTGCTCGCCGGGTTTGCCCGCAGCGGAGTTTGAGCAGCTTATTGCGACCTTGCCCCAAGGTGCCCAAAAGGACTAGTCAAATTTTGGCCGCTTAGCCACGCAATCCTTTGATGGCCATGTAGGTGGCAAGTGCGTACAAGATCATTGCAAACACCCGCTTCAGTTTATCGACAGGCAAACGGTGGGCCATGGCTGCGCCCATAGGCGCGGTCAACACACTGCCGCTGGCAATTACGGCCAAACCTGGCAGCCAGATATAGCCCAAGGACCAGGCCGGTAAACCCGCCACCGCGCTGCCGCTGATGGCATAACCCGCTGCATTGGCCAATGCAATGGGAAAGCCCAGTGCCGCGCTGGTCGCAACCGCATTGATGATCGCGACGTTGTGTGCCAGCATGAATGGCACGCTGATGAAGCCACCGCCCGCACCGACCAAGCCTGACAAAAAACCGATGACGCTTCCCGCCGCAACTTGGCCCCCGGTGCCCGGCATTTCACGGCTGGGCTTGGGCTTCTTGTTCAGCAGCATTTGTGTTGCCGAGAAACTCACAAACAGGGCAAAAAACAGGGCTAGCCAAGTTCCCTTGAGCACTGAAAATACTCCCACACTGGCGAGGGCACCCCCGAGAACAATGCCGGGCGCCAGGCCTTTGACAATGTTCCAGCGCACGGCACCCCGCTGGTGGTGCGCACGCACGCTGGACAGACTGGTAAAAATGATGGTGGCCATGGACGTGGCGATGGCCATCTTGACCGCGAGATCGGCAGGCACGCCTCGGGCCGACATGATGAGCGTGACGAAAGGGCCAATCAACATGCCGCCACCAATGCCCAACAGCCCCGCCAGAAAACCGGTTGCCAAGCCAAGTGCGGCCAATTCAACAATGAGTAGTGGCTCGAAGGTCATGGTTTGTTTGGGGGGGAATAAGGTGTCTGCGAATGACGCCGGACCGGCATCCTGAACCGGGGTTCAGGTGGGCGAGGTCAACTGAACATTGGGTCCATCTAACGCGAGATGGTCACGCTTGAACAGTAATGTTCCAAGCCCGGGCTCTAAGAGCATTGGTTCTAGGAATATAAAGCCCGACGGCACCGCAGACCTGGTCGATTGTAGGTGCAGCCACCGGATGCTGCAGCCGCTCATAACCAAATTTTTTTACAACAAACGCCCATCTTCACCAAGCGCTGCATCAAGTCGTTCCAGCAACGAGGTTAGCAACAAATCGGGATCGCCCGCATGCTGTGATGAGTGTGCGCCGGGGCGCAGGGATGTGTCGGCAATCGCAGGGAGGGAGGTGGTTCCCGGTACAGCCGGTTGGGGTGCCCGGTCGGCCAGATCGAAGGCAAGGTTCAGTGCGGCCAGCACGGCAATGCGGTCACGTGCCCGGACCTTGCCCGCTTCGCGGATTTTGCACATAGCGGTATCGACACGTTCGACGGCTTCCAGCAAGCGGGTGTCACCACCTTCGGGGCAACCCAGCAAGTAGCTTTGCCCCATGATTTGAACTTCGAGCTGTTTCATGATGTGGTTTTTTGCACTGCAATGGCCTCAGGAAGCCGCTCCAGGAGTGCGTCCACGCGCGCACGCGCCGCACCCAAACGCGATTTCAGGGAATCGCGCTCCTGGGTCAAGGCCTCTACCTGGTTGGCAAGTAGCGTGTTGGTGCGCTGCAACTCGTCATAGCGTACGAGTAGGCGGTCAACACGCTCGGCAATTTGGTCGATTTGGGTCTGGTTCGACATATGACAAGCATTGTAGGGTTTACGACAGCTTGTTCCGCTTAAAATGGAAAAGTTGGTGCTCGCGGTGTGGTTCACACGCCTCAGAACAACGAGAAGCAGCAGTGTAACTCAGTCAACAGACTCTCCTAACCTGC
>CAJASG010000124.1 GCA_903944555.1 uncultured beta proteobacterium | reverse complement strand
GGTGTCAATCTTGTACTGCTGGCTTGCGGCGCTGCTGAACCGACTGGAGTAATCGGCGGTGTTGGACGCCGTGGATTGCAGGATGCCCCCGCCAAAGCTGATGGTGCCGGTGGTACCAATAGCATCAGCTGATCCCAGCGACAAGGTACCGGCATTGATGTTCGTGCCGCCGGTATAGGTGTTGGTGCCGTCAAGTGTCAGGGTGCCGCTACCTAGCTGGGAAAAGGCACCAGCTCCGGAGATGACCTTGCTCAACGTCAAAGTGTCGCTGCGGTTGTAGGCAAGCGTACCACTGGTGTTGATGTTGACATTGGCACTCCCGAGCACTCCGCTGGTGCCACCGCTTCCTATCTGGAGTACACCGGCGTCAATATCAGTGTAGTTGTAGCCAGCGGTGTTATTGGTCAGAATCAGTGTGCCAGCACCCAACTTGTTGAGCGTCGTGAATGTCGTGTCATCCGTAACTTGTCCGGAAATTGTCAGCTGGGCACCGCTGCTTACACTGACATTCGTGGTAATACCTGAGAGAAATACAACACCAGACAGGGAACTGGTACCCGTGCTCGTGAGCAGGGTAGCCGTGCCAGTTAAATCTATCTCTTCGTTGCCGATACTGACGTTACGAAGATCAAGGGTCGCGCCCGTTGCCACTTCTGTTCTCTGTGAAAACGATGCTGCTCCGCCCAGACCAGAGTTATTCGTCACAGCAAGTGTTCCCGCGCTGACGTCAGTCATACCGGTATAGGTATTGGTGCCGCTCAGCACCAGTGTGCCGGTACCTTCCTTGATGACCCGCCCGGCACCCGCCAAAATTCCGCTGTAGGTTGAAGTGCCGGTGAGGTTAAAGGTGGTGACTGCGTTAGTCGGCATGGTGATCATGCCGCTACCTTGAACGCCGGTCCCTACCAATGTCAGAACCCTGGAATTGGTATCGGTCCACGTCACATTGTCATTGACGTAGATGGTTCCGCCGCTACCCGATCCGGCAGCGCACGTTGCATTGGTGCAGCTTGCAGAACCGCCGGTCACATCAATCGTGACTGAGTTGGAATTAAGTGCCGTACCGAGAGCCGCACCGCTAATGCCGCTCCCCCCGCCAATATAGAAATCGACCGGATCAAGCAGCCATTGGCCTGTTACGCCGTATGCGGCGGTGGTGCTGACGTGGGCGCTGTCCACGATGTCAAGGCGGGCACCGGAGGTCTCGACAAAGCCACCATCGCCGCCTTGGCTACCACCCTTGGCGAAAATGGTGCCGGCTACAGTGGTCACCGATTCGGGTTTGCTTACATCCGACCACAATACTGCCGTGCCACCGTTGCCATTTTGCGTGGCAGAAACGTCAATGCTCGCGCCGGCTGCCATGGTGACGGTGGTGGCTTGCTTCATCGCATTCGGGTCGTCAATCACGCGGTACGCTGTGTCGGCGCCGCCTTGCCAATCCCCACCCACCAATACCTCGCCACCGCCAGTGGCGCCGGTTGACGTGATCTGGCTGCCGCTGGTGAGGCTGATGTGATCGCCTTCAAGCAGGATGCGACCACCCTTTTCGGTGAGGCTGCTGGCCGAGAGTGTGCCACTGTGTGTAATGACACCACCTTGCAGGCTATTGACGGCCATGGCGGAGAGGATGATCAGGCCGCCGGGGGCGAGCACGGCGTTCTTGTTCTCGACCAGTGCGGCGATCTGGCTCTGGGTGGCGGTGATGCCGGCCAGCGTGCCGTTGTCGGCAAAGTTGAGCGTAATGGCTTCGCCCGAAGCCAGCGCCACGGTACCGGCCTGGGCAATGATGACGCCTTCGTTGCGCACTTCGGGTGCCAATAGCGCTATGTAGCCGCCGAGGGCCGCCTTGAGTTCGCCGGCGTTGATGACGCTGCCGGTCGCTCCGTTGCGCTCAAACGTGGTGCCGCCGGCCATGAAGTCATCCACACCGATGCGGTGTGTGGTGGCAACCAGCCCACCGACATCCACACTGGAGCCGGGCGCGAAGAACACGCCATTGGGGTTGGTCAAAAAGACTTGCCCCGGTGCAGTGATCCGGCCAAAGATCTGGCTGGGGTTGCTGTCGAGCACACGGTTGAGCGTGACGCTGCTGCTCGACGGCTGATTGAAATTGACCTGCGCAGCGCTGCCGACATTGAAGGTGTTCCAGTCCACAGCGGCGCGGTTGGTGGTCTGGTTGATGTTCATCACCGCCGCACCTTGGGTGATGGTTTGCGTGATGCTTGCGGTGCCGGCGACAACATTGCCGCCGGTGGGCAGCTGATTGGCGGCTACCTGTGCCCAGGTCGGCGCTGGTGAGACGGCGCCGAGGAGGGCGAGGCTGGCGACGAGGGCCTTCAGGCGCGGCAGGGTGAGGCTGGCGGGCGTAGCAACGGCGGCGGAGCCGCCAACCGTGCCGCTGGCGGGCTTGCCTTGGCTCCGGGCGATTTCGGCGACGGCGAGCCAGGTACGGCCCGCCTCACTCCATACGATGCGGTAAATCTTGTTCATTACGGCGCGCCGCGATTAAAACGGCAGGTTCGCGGTGAGCCAGAAGCGATCTCTGTCAAGTGAGCCATCCTGGTCCTTGCCAGTGGTGGCGTCGCGGTTCGGGTTGTCGCCGAGACGGCGGGCGTAGGTGCCTTTGAACGCGAGACCCAGCGGGCCGCTCCAAGTGACCGAGGCCCCAAGGCCGTCGAGTTCGTAGCGGTTGAGGGCTGCAGCGCCGGTGTAGGCGTTATTTTTGTTGTTTGTGACGCTGCCCCAGTCGTAGAAACCGGTCAGAAGCCAATTGGAAGCCACCCGCCAGCGCAACTCAAGATTCAGCATCGATCCTTCAGACCCTCCGCCTTCGTTGGACGGGTAGGCCCGCACGCCGTTGGCGCCGCCCAGGAAGAATTTTTCGGAAGAGTCAAGGTTCTTGCTTGCAAGTTGCCCCGTGAGCAATGCATAGAGCGAAAGCTCAGAACTTATGGCTTGCTGGCGCGATAGTGCATAGCGTAGCTTGCTAAAGTCGCCATGCGTTTGCGTCGTTGTCGCATCGGTGGCCTTGTTGGGCGACCCATTGAGATCGACTTCACCGGCGGTAAGGTTCAGGTTCACCAAATTGGCTCCGCCACCGCCCCATTTGTCGAAGAGGTTTCCGTTCAGGCCGACACTGACATTGCGCACGCCATAGTGTGTACTGGTCGTACCATTGGCTTTGTTGTCGAATGCCTTGTCGTCGTAGGCAGTCGAGAAATACAGGTTGCGGGCGCGTGACCGGATCAGCGGATACAGTGCTTCGAGCCCCCAGGAGGTGGAGTTGCCGTTGATGTTTGCCGCCTTGAATTCAGGGGTAATCACCTTGTAATCCATGCGCGAGGTGTTGATGCCAAGACGCAGGCCGTCATGGCCGACCGGCAGGGAATAGGCAAGCCTTCCGTAGTCGCTACCTTCGCTGTGAATGAGGTTGGCTGCGAGTTGGTCACCGATCTTCAACGGACTCGCCAGAAATGCATTGACCGTCAGGCGTTGTTCGCCCGTGGCCCGAGACCCGGTATTGTCGATGCCGCCCTCACCACTAAAGAGAGGTTCGTCGGCCATCTTGAGAACCAGGTCGGTTTCGGCCTCGCCTGCGCCGGGGGCCAAGTTGCCGGACACAGCAACACCGGGCAGGTCGTCTAGCACGAGAAGGGCACGGTCAAGCGCAGCGGCATTCAGGGCTTGGCCGGCCGGCTGGGCGGCAGCAACACGGGCTTTGGCAAGTTCGGTTGAAAAGCGCAGCGGCAGCGGGTCACTGATACGAACCTTGCCGAAAAGGCCTTCGACAATTTGTAATGTGACGATGCCGTCCTGAACTTCCTGTCGGGGCAGATAGACGCGCACCAGCCAGCCAGCGGCACGGTAGGTTTCACTAACCGCTGCGGTGGCCTGCTGCAAGCCGGCAAAGTCGAGCGGGCGGTTCAAAAAAGACGCAACGTTTGGTGCGAGTTGCTCGGCCGACAGCAGCGTGTTGCCGGCAAAGCGGAATTGCTTGACGGTGACTCTAAGGCCAGGGGCAGGTTTGTATTCGGGCGGGAGGGCCGTGAGCGGTTTCT
>CAJASG010000123.1 GCA_903944555.1 uncultured beta proteobacterium | reverse complement strand
TTCGGCGATGAAGAAGAAGTAGTTCACCACATGCTCTGGCTTGCCGGAGAACTTCTTGCGCAGCGCAGGGTCTTGCGTGGCGACGCCGACCGGGCAGGTGTTGAGGTGGCAGTTGCGCTTCATGATGCAGCCTTCTACCACCAGCGGTGCCGTGGCAAAACCGAATTCATCGGCTCCCAGCAAGGCACCAATGGCGACGTCGCGACCCGTTTTCATCTGGCCATCGGCCTGCACACGGATGCGACTGCGCAAACGGTTCAGCACCAGGGTTTGCTGGGTTTCGGCCAGACCGATTTCCCAAGGGCTGCCGCAATGCTTGATGGACGACCAGGGTGAAGCACCCGTGCCGCCGTCGTGTCCTGCAATCACCACATGATCCGCCTTGCACTTGGCCACGCCTGCGGCGATGGTGCCGACGCCGATTTCAGCCACCAGCTTGACGCTGATGCCGGCGTGCGGCGCCACGTTCTTCAGATCGTGAATCAGCTGCGCCAAGTCTTCAATCGAATAGATATCGTGGTGCGGAGGAGGGGAAATCAGACCTACGCCCGGAACGGAATGGCGCAAACGTCCAATGTATTCCGACACTTTGGTGCCCGGCAGTTGCCCGCCCTCGCCCGGCTTGGCGCCCTGGGCCATCTTGATCTGAATCTGATCGGAGCTGCTCAGGTACTCGGCTGTGACACCAAAGCGGCCCGATGCCACCTGCTTGATGCGTGAGCGCAAAGAGTCGCCATCCAGCAGTGGCATGTCCACTTCAACCACGTCATGGCCAATCACGCTCTTCAGGGAGTCACCTGCCTTGATCGGGATGCCTTTGAGCTCATTGCGGTAACGGGCCGGGTCTTCACCGCCCTCACCGGTGTTGCTCTTGCCGCCGATGCGGTTCATGGCCACTGCCAGGGTCGCGTGGGCTTCCGTGCTGATAGAGCCCAGGGACATGGCGCCGGTCGCAAAGCGTTTGACGATTTCCTTGGCCGACTCGACTTCCTCCACCGGAATGGCTTTGGCCGGGTCTATTCGGAACTCGAACAGGCCGCGCAGGGTCATGTGACGCTTGCTCTGGTCGTTGATCAGCTGGGCATACTCTTTGTAAGTGTTCCAGTTGTTGGAGCGGGTGCTGTGCTGCAGCTTAGCAATCGCATCCGGGGTCCACATGTGCTCTTCACCACGCGCACGCCAGGCGTATTCACCGCCGGCATCCAGCCTATTGGCCAACACCGGATCGTCGCTGAAAGCGGCCTTGTGCATGCGAATCGCCTCTTCCGCGATCTCGAAGACGCCAATACCTTCCACCTTGCTGGGGGTGCCGGTGAAGTACTTGGCAATGGTGTCGGTGCTCAAACCGATCACCTCAAACAACTGCGCGCCGCAGTAGCTCATGTAGGTGGAAACACCCATTTTCGACATGATTTTGGACAAGCCCTTGCCCACGGCCTTGACGTAGTTGTAAATCGCTTTCTCCGCGCTCAGATCGCCTGGCAGGTCTTTACTGATGCTGGCCAGTGTTTCCATCGCCATGTAGGGGTGCACCGCCTCGGCGCCATAACCCGCCAATACGGCAAAGTGGTGCACTTCGCGCGCCGTGCCGGTCTCCACCACCAAACCAGTCGTGGTGCGCAGGCCCGTGCCCACCAGGTGCTGGTGGATGGCCGACAGGGCCAGCAGTGCGGGAATCGCCACCTGCGTCGCGCTGATGCCACGGTCGCTGATGATCAGAATGTTCTTGCCACTCTTGATGGCGTCGACGGCCTCGGCGCACAGGGATGCCAGCTTGGCCTCCACCCCCTCGTGGCCCCAGGTCAGCGGGTACGTGATGTCCAGCGTGTAGCTGCGGAACTTGCCTTGCGTATGCTGATCGATGTCGCGCAGCTTGGCCATGTCAGCAAAATTCAGCACCGGCTGGCTCACTTCCAGGCGCATTGGCGGGTTAACCTGGTTGATGTCCAGTAGATTGGGTTTAGGACCAATAAAGGACACCAGACTCATCACGATCGCTTCGCGAATCGGGTCGATCGGCGGGTTGGTCACCTGGGCAAACAACTGCTTGAAGTAGTTGTACAGCGGCTTGTTTTTGTCCGACAGCACGGCCAGCGGGCTGTCATTGCCCATGGAGCCCAAGGCTTCTTCGCCGCCAACGGCCATGGGGGCAATCAGAAACTTCAGATCTTCCTGGGTGAAGCCGAAAGCTTGTTGACGGTCCAGCAGACTGACCTGGTCACCCACGCGCTTAGGTTCGACGCCGGCCACGGTGGCGGCAAACGTGATCTCGGTGCGGCGCTCAACAAAAGCCACATCGTCCAAGCGGATACGCAAATTCTCGATCCACTGCTTGTAGGGCTTGCTGTTGGCCAGCGTGGCCTTGATCTCTTCGTCATCAATCATCCGGCCCTGTTCCAGGTCGATCAGGAACATCTTGCCGGGCTGAAGGCGCCACTTGCGCACGATTTTGTTTTCCGGAAATGGCAGCACGCCAGACTCGGAGGCCATCACAACCAGATCGTCATCGGTGATGCAGTAGCGCGAAGGACGCAGGCCGTTGCGGTCCAGCGTGGCGCCGATCTGGCGGCCATCGGTGAATACGATGCTGGCCGGGCCGTCCCATGGCTCCATCATGGCGGCGTGGTATTCATAGAAGGCCTTACGGCGCTGATCCATGGTGGTGTGCTGCTCCCATGGCTCGGGGATCATCATCATCACCGCTTGGCTGATGGGGTAACCCGCCATCGTCAGCAGCTCCAGGCAGTTATCAAACGTCGCGGTGTCCGACTGACCGGCAAAGCTGATGGGGTACAACTTTTGCAGATCCGCGCCCAACACCGGCGACGACATCACGCCTTCGCGCGCCTTCATCCAGTTGTAGATTCCCTTGACGGTGTTGATCTCACCGTTGTGCGCCACATAGCGATACGGGTGCGCCAAGGGCCACTCGGGGAAGGTATTGGTAGAAAAGCGCTGGTGCACCAAGCCCAGAGCAGACACGCAGCGCACGTCTTCCAGGTCTTTGAAGTAGACCCCGACCTGGTCAGCCAACAGCAGGCCCTTGTACACCACGGTACGGCTGGACATGCTGGGGACGTAGTACTCTTTTGAGTGTGTCAGCTTGAGGGCCTGGATGTTGGCACTGGCCGTTTTGCGGATCACGTACAGCTTGCGCTCCAGCGCGTCTTGCACGATCACATCGTTGCCACGACCAATAAAGATCTGCTTCAACACGGGTTCTTTTTCGCGCACGGTGGGCGACATCGGCATGTCGCGGTTCACCGGCACATCGCGCCAGCCCAACAGGACTTGGCCCTCGGCCTTGATAGCGCGCTCCATCTCCTGCTCACATGCCAAGCGCGAGGCATTCTCTTTGGGCAAAAAGACCATGCCCACACCGTACTCACCGGGTGGCGGCAGGGTCACACCCTGCACGGCCATTTCTTCGCGGTACAGCGCGTCTGGCAACTGGATCAGGATACCTGCGCCGTCACCCATCAACTTATCAGCACCCACGGCACCCCGGTGGTCCAGGTTTTCAAGAATCTTGAGCGCGTTTTTGACGATGGCATGGGACTTGATGCCCTTGATGTGTGCCACAAAACCTACGCCGCAAGCATCGTGCTCTTGGGTAGAAGAATACAAACCGTGTTCCTGGAGATGCTTGATCTCGGCAGCCGTAGTCATGGCGCGCTCCTAAAAAAATCTGAGAAGGGAAGAATACCGCAACGCAACAAAAGTGCCAAGCAGAATAATAAGGGTCAGATCCCGATTATCTCGCGAGAATTTTATGCAATTTTTAATTAGGGACGCATCAAAATTGATAGCTGCCCACGCTTTATCTACGGGCGCTATAGCCATATATGACTATATTTTATCGAGTCGATGCGGGCCGACCTGCTCGGCTTTTCACCACGCGGCGCTCCGTTTTTTTTTGCAAATCCGCCACGAATTCAAGATCCCCCAACGCCCAGCCGCTGAGCGCTGAGTCGGTCAAGGCGGTTTGTTGCACCAGGTTGATGCCTGACTGCACCAGTTCCGCGTAAGCCGCCTCCCGGGCAAACGGCGTATTGCCCAGCGCCCAGAACAAGGCGTGCGGCGTGATGACTTTGTCGATACGTTGCCCCACGTAGTGTCCATAGCTGGACCAGGGATAGTCACGCGCATGCGCCACCAGTCCACCGCGCACCGGATTGAGATCGGTGTAGGCCATGCAGGCAAGCAAGTAGCGATTCGCCTGGAGCAATGTGGACCTGTAACGCCCCTCCCACAAGGTGCCAGTACGCCCCTGAGAATCGTTGAAATAGCGCACATAGCGCCGCCCCACCGCCTGCATCATCTGTGGCAAACCCTCTACCGTTTGCGGCGTGACCAGCAGATGAAAGTGATTGTTCATCAGCACATAGGCGTGAATGGCGACATCAAACTTACCAGCGTTTTCGTTCAGCAAATCCAGCAGCGTCTGGTAATCCGCACTGGCGGAAAAAATGGGCTGCCGGTTATTGCCACGCTGAATCACGTGGTGGGGGAACCCCGGCAGCGTGAGACGGGGAAGGCGAGCCAAACTATTTCGGGGCTTTGGTAACCCGGACTTTTCCGCCCGTGGTCACAATAATGACGGCATCGCCGGGCGCCAGCACTTCCGCGCCCTTGGCCTGCACGATGGCGCGGCGATCGCCCCCTTTGAGTTGGACCAGAATTTCCACAGCGTCTTCTTTGGTCGCAAAGCGCTCGATCACATTACCCGCGGCGGCTCCGGCAACCCCGGCCAGCACGCCCAACACCTGTGCTTCACGCTGAACGCCACTGCCACCATAGCCACCAATGGCGCCCACGACACCCCCCACACCGGCTCCAATGCCCGATTGGCTGCCGTCAACCACCACATTGCGCACCGTCAACACCACACCATCTTGCACCTGCGCCATGCGTTGGGCATCGCCACGCTGTATCACGTCAGGGCTGCTGCTGGCGCAGCCAGCCAAGGCACCTACCACCAACAAGGTCAAACTCAATTGAATAGAGTGTTTCATCAAGGACTCCACAGGAAAAAGGGTAAAAATAGCACCAAAGCGCTTAACGCGTCAGGTGACCGATTCGTTGTCCGGTGCATTGTCCGCTGGCAGTGTAAAGCGGGTGTCAAGCAAACTGTTAAGTCCAAACTCCTGCAACAGGGCGCGCAGGCGCAGCCCTGCCGCCCGGTTGGGGCGACCCGTACGGCGGGCGATGATCAGCTCATTTTTCATGCTGTGCTCCCAGCCCACCAACTCGGTCACCGTGACCTGGTAGCCGCGGGCCTCCAGGTACAGACAGCGCAACACGTTCGTAATTTGACTCCCCATCTCGCGGGTGTGCAAGGGATGGCGCCACAGCTCGGCCAGCGGTGTTCTCGACAGGGACAACGCCTTGTGCTGGCTCAGGCAGCGTGCCACTTCGGCCTGGCAACAAGGCACCAGCACCATGAATTGCGCATTCTTTTGCAGCCCGAATGCAATGGCATCGTCGGTCGCGGTATCGCAGGCGTGCAAGGCCGTCACCACATCGATGTGCGCAGGCAATTCACTGGATTGCGCCGACTCCGCGACGGACAGGTTCAGGAACGACATGCGGGCGAAGCCAAGCTTTGCCGCCAGCTCCCGCGACTTCTGCACCAGTTCCGGGCGAGTTTCGATGCCATAGATATGCCCCTCCCGGTGGCCTGCCGCCTGCACTTTGAAAAACAGGTCGTAGAGGATGAAGCCCAAATAGGATTTCCCGGCGCCGTGGTCTGCCAGGGTGATGCCACCCTCAGAGGCTGGCAGTTCCAGCAGCAATTTTTCAATGAACTGGTACAGGTGGTACACCTGCTTGAGCTTACGCCGCGAATCCTGGTTCAGCTTTCCCTCTACTGTGAGGATATGCAGCTCTTTGAGTAGCTCGATCGATTGACCGGGGCGGATTTCCGGTGCGATGCTGGCCGCAGTATGCGCGGCCCCAGTCGCTTGTTTGCGGGCTCCGTGGGCAGTCGGTCGATCTGTTTTCTTTGTTTTCATGTTTGCTTGCTGACCGAATATTCGGCATCGGAGGTTACGTCGGCCATTGCGTGGTGCGGACATCCGGGCGAGCGCCCAACGTTCAACGCGTCCCACCCTTCGGTCCCGAGGCGCACCATGGTTTCCATATTCTTTTCGAAAATGGTCTCGGCCTCAGGAAAGGCATCCACCGCGCGGTCAATGCTGTCTTCCCGCAACAAATGCAGGGTCGGATAAGGCGCGCGGTTGGTGTAGTTGGTGATGTCGTCCGCCCGGGTACCGGCAAACTGGTAGTCCGGGTGCAAATTGGCGATTTGCAGCACGCCGTCCAGCTCCAGATCCACCAGTGCCTGGTCCGCCAGCGCCAGAAAATCGTTGAAATCCAGAAAATCAGCCAGACACTCGGGGGCGATTAAAAGTGTGGTGTCCCGAGTAGCGGGGTCATGGGCGGCCAGCGCATTGAGTTCCGCGATGAGGTCTTGCAGCAGCGCGTCTGCCGTAGGGGCCGCACTCACCACATAGTGAATCTGCCCTTTGACGTGCACACTCTTGGCAAAAGGGCACAGGTTCAATCCGATCACCGCGCGCTCCAGCCAGACACGCGTGTCATCCACGACGATTTGCGGGGTAATTGGCATCTGATTTTCTCGTTGTACAGATCGACAGGGTTGGACAAACAGCATCTCTGCCACTTCTGCGGGCAATTTTACCGAAGCGTTGATGCCCGCCCGGAATTGGACGACGGAGGCCTTCAGGGCAACAAGCGCTGCCCGGTCAAGCGCTCGTGCTCGCGAGTGGCGAAACGGTCGGTCATGCCCGCGATGTAGTCCGCCACGACGCGCATGGCATCCGCCTTGTCCAGCTGCTCGGCAGACACGGCGGCCGAGCGGGCTGCGAAACCCGACTGCATCTCCTGAGGCGCCGCGCTGTACGCCGCAAACAATTCACGCACCACCTGTTTGGCCAACAGCATGGTTTGCACCACTTGGGGGTGGCGGTACAGCTTACGCATCAAAAACGCCTTCAGCTCCAGGGAGTGTTGCCGCATGCCGTCGCCAAAGGTGACGAGCGAAGGCGATGTTCTCACTTCGTCCACGCAAGTCGGCTGTGCCGCATCGATGGCGATTTGGGTCGCAGCGATCACGTCATAGACCTGTGCACTGAGCATGAGTCGAATCGACTCATACAGCAAACGCCGGGATTGTGTGGGGTCCGCCAACCGGGTGTGCGACGCCAGTGCCTGCTGGCAAAAACCTTCAAACAATGGAACCGCCTGCAACTGCTCCAAGGTAATCAGGCCGGAGCGCACGCCATCGTCAATATCGTGGGCGTTGTAGGCAATTTCGTCTGCCAAATTGCACAATTGCGCCTCCAGGCTGGGCTCTGTCCG
>CAJASG010000122.1 GCA_903944555.1 uncultured beta proteobacterium | reverse complement strand
GGTGTCACGGTCGCCATCCCATTTGGCAACCGCCAGCAGGGCGGCCATGGACTCGTACAGGTGGGTGCGGCGCTCTTCGGCCGCTTCTTCGCTCGCGGCCGCGGTGGCGGATAGGGCCGGGGCAGGGATGTCGTCTTCAAACAGCTCGTCGCCCCCGCCACCAAAACCCACCAAGCGCTCCAGCTTCAATTTGCACACGTAGCGCCCGCGTCCCTTGGCCAGGGCGTATGCAAATGGCTTGTCCATACTGGCTGCCAATGCGGGCAAGTCTTTGGTCATCAGCTGTTCTTGCAAGGCGACGGTGGCGGTCGAGATTAGCACCCGGGTCTTGCGCTCCAGCGCCATGGCAATGGCGGTACTGGCGTAGGCGGCCGACTTGCCCACGCCGGTGCCGGCCTGAATCACCGCAATGGCTTTGGTGGGATGGCTCTGCTCGCCCAGGTCGGCGCGCGACAGCGTGTCGGCAATGCACTGCGCCATGTCATGCTGGCCGGGGCGGGTGCGAAACCCCGCTGTTGCGCCCACCACGCGCTCAAACGCTTCGAGTGCGTGGGTGGCAAACGCCTGGGTGGTTGGGGTGGATTCAGAGGTCAAACGATGGGTCCCCTTGCGGGATAGGTCACAGGTGCGTTGAGAGGGCAGGGGCTGAATATACCGGGTGGCTGCGATAATCGCCCCTCAGCGCTATTTTGGGGTACTTATTGTTACGCCGTACGCGCTTCTTTAAACCAATCCGGAGTTCTCTTTATGACCACCGTTCGCTTACCTGCGGCGACTTTCGCGCGCCGCAAATTTTTATCAAATACGGCTGTAGCCCTCGTGGCTACTGCGCTGCCAGCTATCAATTTTGCAGCAGATGCGGCGCCTTCCGAACGCAAATTTTCTCCCGTTCCCGGCAATTGGCGCACTTTTGAGGTGACCACCCGGGTGGACATCGCCAAACCCCAAGGCGTCACCAAAGTTTGGCTGCCTATCCCTAGTGTGAACAGCGACTGGCAAAAATCCCTGGAAAGCAATTACTCCAGCAATGGCAAGACCCAACTGGTGACCGATTCGGTGTACGGCGCACGCATGCTGTATGTGGAGTTTGCAGAAAACGAAGCCAAACCGTATGTGGAGCTGACCAGCCGGATTCAAACCCAAAACCGGGCCCAGGACTGGACACAAAAGACGACCGCTGCCGAAGACGCAGACACCCTCAAGTACTGGACCCAGCCAACCAGCCTGCTGCCGACCGACGGCATTGTGCGTAAAACCGCCCTGGAAGCCACGCTGGGTGCGCAAACCGATGCCGAAAAAGCCAAGAAGCTGTTTGACTGGATCGTGACCAATACCTTTCGTGAGCCCAAAACACGCGGCTGCGGAGAGGGAGACATCAAGACCATGCTGGAAACCGGCAATTTGGGTGGCAAGTGCGCCGATTTGAATGCCTTGTTTGTCGGCCTGTGCCGCGCCGTGGGCCTGCCTGCGCGCGACGTGTACGGCATTCGCGTGGCCCCGAGTGCCTTTGGTTACAAAGAGCTGGGTGGCAATTCGGCCAGCCTGAAGGGTGCGCAGCACTGCCGTGCCGAGGTCTACCTCAAGGGCTACGGCTGGGTGGCGATGGACCCCGCCGATGTCGCCAAGGTCATGCGCCAGGAAACGCCCGAGTGGATCAAGTCCGCGCAAAACCCACTGGTGGCTCCGGTGAACAAGGCGCTGTTCGGTGGCTGGGAGGGCAACTGGATGGCCTACAACACCGCGCACGACGTGAGCCTGCCCAACTCCAAGGGCCCCAAGCTGGGCTTCATGATGTACCCGACTGCAGAAACAGCCGCAGGTCGCCTGGACTCTTATGCGCCGGATGACTTCAAGTACCAGATCACGGCCAAGGAAATCAAGGCCTAAAAATGGGGTGGTAAATCGTCACGCAAGTTGCGCGCAGCGCCACCCCCACCTTCGGGGGCCTGCTGTCGTAATTGCGTGATTTCACGGATCAGGATGTCAATTTGCAGTTGTTGCCGGGCAACGACCTTGTCGAGTTGATCCAGTTGGTCTTCGGTGAAGCTGGCCTTGATCTCCAGGTCGGTCAGGCGCTGTTCAGTGTTGTGTGGGGTGCTCATGCCCCTATTGGACCTGAAATTTTGGTGCAAGCCGGGCCCCCTAGAATGGGATGCCGGATACAACTTTTTGCACTGGATAACTGATGTCTGATGTCATCGCCACCAGCGAGCGCCGCGCCAACTCTGAGCTGCGGTCCATTTTCCCTTTGGTTTTTGATGCGCTTCGCCCCTACTTTTCCACGGAAAACCAATGGGAGGGCCAGTCCCATGAGCATTTTGCGTATCGCACGCTGAAGGAACAGTTCCCCGGACTGACCGCACAAGATTGCTACATTGCCGTGGCCACC
>CAJASG010000121.1 GCA_903944555.1 uncultured beta proteobacterium | reverse complement strand
GAGAAGCGCAATGAGGGTCAAGCTGGCGTTGCGGTGCAAGTGCAAGGCGTATGGGTTCGCCCTGGCGATTGGCTTTATGCCGATGAAGACGGCATTGTGGTGGGCGCTACGCCACTGGTGTGATCGCGGGGCGGGCGGGCAACGTTGCCAGCACCACGCCAACCAGCGCGAGGGCGAACGCAAGCAGTTGCATCGCGCCCAGCGGCTCGCCCAAAATGAACACCCCGACCAAGGCCGCCGAGATGGGCAGCATGACCGTGAATACACCAGCGCGGGCGGCTGGTACGGTTTTCAGGCCCGTCATCCACAGCCAGACCGTCCAGACGCTGGCTGCCAGGGCATAGAACACCAGCAGCAGCCATGAAGGCGCACCGACAGTTCGGAAATCAAAGCTCCAGGCGACGTACAGCCCCATGGGGGTCATTAGCAGAAATCCCCATAGGTTGATCAGCGCGGTGATGCGTTTGGGGGACAGAGCACCGGTCAGCTTCTTGCCGATCACGGCATAGGCGGCTTCACACACCACGGCGCCAAACACCAGCAGGTTGCCAAGCAATGCATTTTTATGGGTCAAATCGGCCTCTAAGCCTTGCGTAGTGTGCGCAGGCAGCTCACCTTTTGATAGCGCTAGCAATCCTATGCCCAATGCGCCACATGCGATGGCGGCCCAGACCCGCAGTCCAATACGTTCCTTTAGAAAGATCCAGCTCATCAGGGCTACGACGGCGGGGATGCTCGCCATGATCACGCCTGCAGAAACCGCGCTGGTCATGCTGACGCCAAAGAGCATGCACAGCGAGAACAGAAAGTTGCCCAAAAAGGACTCCAAAAACAACAGCCGCCGCGTTGCAGTAGTCATGGGAGCTTCATGGGCAGGGCGCTTGAGCCAATGCAGCATGGCGGCTCCGCCAATACCAAAGCGCAGCCAGGCCAGCAAAAAAACCGGCAGCACCACAACCAGCGGTTTTGACAACGCTACGTAACTGCCCACCAATGACATGCTCAAGCCCAGGAAAAAATATGCCACCCAAGGATTTGGCGCGGTGTGCGTGGAGGATTGTTGATTCATTGGCAGGTGTTAAAGGGATTTTTGACTAGTGGGCGAGCCTACACCATGCCGAAATTGAAGAGAGCAAGGGTGTGGTACGGAATAATCCCCAGTTGGGCACAGAAAATGCTCGATTACTATGTGAGGCGCAGGACTTGCGATGCTCGCAGTCCAAGTTGTACCCAGAAGGATGTTTGGTGGCTAATGTGATGAACTCAGTCCCCGCAGTGGCGCCCGCAGATGGTGCCCCATTTCTGCAAATCAAACGTGTTGTCAAAAAGTTTGACGACGTGTTTGCCGTGGATGAGGTGTCGCTTGATGTTCAAAAGGGTGAAATATTCGCACTATTGGGGTCCAGTGGTTGCGGCAAATCTACGCTGTTGCGCATGCTGGCGGGTTTTGAGATGCCTACCTCGGGGCAGATTCTTTTGGCGGGGCAGGATATTGTGGGTCTGGCCCCCTATGAGCGGCCCATCAACATGATGTTTCAAAGCTACGCCTTGTTTCCGCACCTCACGGTATGGGACAACATTGCATTTGGCCTGCGCCGTGACGGAATGCCCAAGCCTGAATTGGAAGAGCGGGTCGTGCAAATGCTGGATTTGGTGCAGCTCCAGCCCTACGCCAAGCGCAAGCCCCACCAGCTTTCCGGCGGCCAACAGCAACGGGTTGCTTTGGCGCGGAGTTTGGCCAAGCGTCCCAAGCTGCTGTTGCTGGACGAGCCTCTGGGGGCATTGGACGCCAAGCTCAGGGAAAGAACGCAATTGGAGTTGGTAGGGATCATTGAGCAAGTCGGTGTGACCTGTGTCATGGTGACCCATGACCAGGAAGAGGCCATGACGATGGCCACCCGTATTGGTGTCATGAGCGAAGGAAAGATACTGCAAATTGGCCGACCGGCCGAGATTTATGAGACGCCCAATTGCCTGTTTGTGGCCGACTTTATCGGTAGCGTCAATCTATTCAAAGGCACCATTGAAGTGGATGACAACGACCACGTTGTGATTGTGTCCGCTGAGTGCAACCACTATGTCAGCCACGGGATTACGGGTAGCGCCGGGATGGCCGTTCAGGTGGCCGTGCGACCAGAAAAAATGGAGATCCAATCCACGCCTCCCGTGGAGTCGGACTACCAGTCTGCCGCAGAAGTTGGATTCAACACCGCACAAGGCGTTGTGCAGGACATCGCCTACCTAGGGAGTCTGACCATCTACCACGTCAAACTGGACACAGGGGCGATGGTCAAGGTCACGCGTACCAATGCTGTGCGTCACACGGCCAGCCCGTTGACTTGGGGGGACCGGGTCTACGTGTGGTGGTGGGGTAGCGATATCGTGGTCTTGACCCAGTAGAACGATCATGGCAATTTATCTGCGCAAGGGGTTCTCTCTATTCGATAAGGTCAGCGGGCCATGGGGGCGTGCTGTGGTCATCGCCGTGCCCACGGT
>CAJASG010000120.1 GCA_903944555.1 uncultured beta proteobacterium | reverse complement strand
GTGCCTTCGCGCAGGGCGCCGACCGCACCAACCAGCACCTCGGCACCTTGGGCCAGGCCCTTGACCTCCACCATGGCAACGCCCTGGCGCTCGCCGGTAGCGCCCAGGGTGACGTCCTGGTGCACCACTTTGCCGTCCTGCAGGCGCTGCAGGGAGAACATGCCCAGCACCACCAGGGCCAGCATGACCATGGTGGCAAAGACCGGATTTTGGAGGCTGACGCGGGTGAACCACATGGCCTACTTTGCGCCCGCAGTGGTTTTGACCAGCGTGCCAGCCCGCACGGACCCAACCGTGCCACGGAGCACGGTTGCGTTTTCAGTGACGCCTTTGACTTCGACCATGGTCTGTCCGTCGGAATCACCACGGGCCCCCAGCTCTACCGTTTGATGCACCACTTGGCCGTTGCTCAGTAATTGCACATAGGGTTGCGGCTTGTCGGTGCGCACGGCACTCAAAGGCAGGGCCAACGCGTGTGACATGCCGGTGGCCAGCGTGCCTTGCGCGAACAAACCCTGGCGCAGGCCCGCACTGGCTTCGATAGCCAGGTAGGCCAACACGGCGCGGCTTCCCGCGACTGCACTGGGGTTGATCCGCACGACTTTGGCGCTCAGGGGTTTTGTGGCGCCTTCAATGGTCAGTTGGGCGGTTTGTCCGACCTGCACGCCCAGTGAATCGGCGGCGCTGAGACTGGCCTCCAACTCCAGGCGGCTCAAGTCGACGATTTCGACGATGCGGGCATCAATCGCCACCCGCTCGCCGGGCTGGGCCAGGCGCTGCGCGACCTGTCCTGCAATCGGTGCGCGCAGTACGGTGTCGTCCAGTGACTTGACGGCAACATCGGCTCCGGCTTGGGCCGCGCGGTAGTTGGCCTCGGCGGACGACAGGGTGGCAATGGAGGAGTCCAGCGCCGTTTTGGAGATAAACCCTTGCTCTACCAAAGAGCGGTTGTTGTCGAAACTGCGCTTTGCAATATCGACCTGTGCCTTGGCCGACTCGGCCTGTTGCTGGGCCTGGCGGACACGGGCCTGGAATTCGGTGGAGTCGACTCTGGCAATGATGCTTCCGGCCTTGACGAAGTCGCCTTCGCGCACGGTCAGGCCTTGCAGTTCACCGGGTACACGGGCCTTGACGAGTGCCGAATTCACCGCTTTAAGCGGACCTGCGATGGCCAGCCCTTGTGTCAGTGCAAGGGTTTTGGCCTGCACCAAATCAGTGGGCGTCAATTCAATGGAAACCTGGGCTTTGAGCGTCACCTGCTGCGCGTCCAAGGCTTCTTTTTGTGCCTTGCGTGCCGATAGCGCCCGCAGTACTCCGCCTGCCAGTAAGGCCAGAACCAGGCCAATAACAATCCATTTCAGCCAACGTTTCATGATGCAAGTTTTCTCTGGGGATTTTGTGAAGGGGAAGACGCGGGGGGCGGACGCACACACAGGCCATTGAGAATGGTTTCAACCTGGACATTAATGTAGTCTTCAGGCACCAGCCGCGTGCTGGCATCACTGCAGGTGCCAAAGGAATGCTTCCATGTGGCCAGAAACAACATGGGCGCGAGAATGGTGTACACGCCATATTGCATGTCGATGGGACCGAATTCGCCCAGGTCGATACCCCGTTGCAGAATGCGCCGGATCAGGGCGGAGCCGGGATCGATCACTTCTTGCTGGTAAAAGGCGGCCAGTTCGGGGAAGTTGCTGGCCTCGCTCATCATCAACTTGCTGATGCCAGAGACGCGGCTATCACCCACATCGGCCCACCATTGGCGCATGAAAAGGCGGACCAGGTCTGCGGTATTGCCTTGAAAAGCTTCCAGTTTCGCGTTCCATTCCGGGTAACGACCTGAAATGTTTTCCCGCACGACCGCCTTGAACAGCTCTTCTTTACTGGAAAAATACAGAAACAGCGTGCCTTTGGAGACGCCGGCGCGTTTGGCAACTTCTTCGGCGCGCGTGGCCGCGAACCCTTTTTCCACAAACAAGTCCAGTGCGGCGGCCAGAAGCTCGCCAGGACGCGCCTCTTTTCGCCGTGCATGCTTGGCCCGCACAGTGGCTGCAATGGAGCAAAGGGTGATGGGAGATGACATGAAAAATTAATGACTGATTGGTTATTAATGTAACTTCATGCGAAGAATGTGTCAATTCCAAAGGCGCGCTGTGCGCAGCGGTTGATCGCGTAAGATAAAAGTGCGGGTTGTTCCCTGCTGCTTTGAACGGAGAAAAATCTATGCCAGATGCTCTGCAAACCCTCACCCTGGGCGGGGGCTGCTTTTGGTGCACTGAAGCAGTGTATGTGCAAGTGCGCGGTGTGGTGGATGTGGAGTCCGGCTACTGCAATGGCCATGTGCAACGGCCCAGTTATGAGCAGGTATGTACGGGAGCCACGGGCCACAACGAGGTTGTGCGGCTGGTGTTTGACCCCGGGCAAATCACCGCACGGGAAGTGCTGGAGATCTTTTTCGTTATTCACGATCCCACCACCCTTAACCGGCAAGGCAATGATGCAGGCACCCAGTACCGCAGTGGCATCTATTTTTCCAACGTGGAGCATGAGGTCATTGCCCGAGATGTGATTCGGGAAATGGGTGAAAGCGGGGTCTACAGCCGACCCATCGTGACGGAGGTGCTGCCACTTGCCAATTACTGGCCTGCGGAGGAGTACCACCAGGATTTCTTTGAGAAAAATCCGGGTCAGGGGTATTGCGTTGCCGTGGCCGCACCCAAGGTCGCCAAGTTTCGCAAGACGTTTGCACGCCTGCAAAAGCCCTGAGTTGGCACAATGAAAATCATCTTGATCGCGGTAGACTAAGCGATGGCGACAAAAAATACCCCGACCGGATTTCTGTCCAAGATGGTTCAGCTCATTCGTCAACCGACGAGGGACGGAATCAGCGTGGACGATTCGGAATTGGGGCAAAACAGCGAATTCATCAAGCTGGCGCTGAAGGACCGAATCGCACGCAAGCGGCAGGACGATACGGTTCGCCGCCGGGAGTTCGCCTATTTGCGCAAGATCCGTAGCAAAGGCCCGCTGGTGGGGCAGCTCACCGCCGGTCGTCCATCCATTTTCCAGCATAGCTCCGGTTTCAATCCGGAAGAGCGGGCGATGACGATCAAGAAGATTGACGACATCGAAGCCCACATGTCCCGAAACTGGCTGGAGCGCAGACAGGACAAGGCGCCGGTTCCGCCCGGCAGTCCTGCGCCGTCACCGCCCACGCTGACCACACAGGTCAAACCTGCTGCCCCAACGCGCACGGACCAGTTCAAGCCAGCGCAGCCAGCCGTGCTGATGGACGATGCCGATGCCGACGCCGATTACGACTTTACCAAGGTGAACCTGCCCGCGCCTGCGGACGCACGACCCACAGAAGCCCCTGTGGAGACTACTTGGGAAGCCCCCACGCAAGCCATGTCGCTGGACCAGGCGAGAAGCGAAAGCGTGGACACCGGCATGAGCGGGTTCTCCAATTCGAAGCTGATGTCCGTCGAGTTGGGTGACGGTGGCGACGATCCCAGCCTGCAGGATGCCGCCATCCGTTTTGCCGAGGGGGATGATGCCGGCGCCGAGGCCGTTCTGATTGCGGTGCTGCAAGCGCAAAACGAGCAGTCCGGGTCTGCCGACGCCTTTGCTGCGGCCTTGTTTGATTTTTACCGCTCTACCGGCCAACAAGACAGTTTTGATGTCGTTGCCATTGAGTACGCCGAGCGTTTTGGGCGTTCGGCCCCCGAGTGGTTTTCAGTTCCCGACTTGCTGGGGCGCAATGTTGCGGCATTGCCCGTGGAACAGTCGGTGGCTAACGTAAAAAGCAGCCAAATGGTGTGGGAGTGCCCGCCCGAGCTTGGTTTGCAGTCGGTGCAGGCGCTGCGGGCCTCCTTGGCGCTCACCCAAGTCCCCCCGCACTTGCACTGGGGACAACTCGTCGCCATACACCCTGACGCCTTGAATGAGCTGGCGGCGCTGTTTGAAAAGTGGTGTTCGCAAAAAGTCACCCTGCATTTTGCTGGAGTGGGCGCGCTTGAAAAGGCACTGAAATCCGCGACGCCCGCGAGCGATATGCGGGTGGACCATTTGTGGTGGCGGCTCCGCCTGGATGTTCTGTGCGTCTTGCGAAAACACGATGACTTTGAAGATGTCGCCTTGGACTATTGTGTGCTGTACGAAGTCTCACCACCGTCGTGGAAAGACCCCCAGTGCGAATGTGTGTATGAGGAAAGCAAGCTGGGTCACGCGGCCGATGCCAAGCACTCCCTGTTTTCAGCCTTTGATCAACATTCGGAGGAGCCGGCGACCGTAGAGCTCAGCGGAGAACTGCTCGGAGACGCTGTTGAGGTGCTGAATAAATTGGAGCATGGAGTGGGTGGGGCGGATCACCTTGTCGTCTCCTGCGCCCGGCTGATTCGGGTGGACTTTTCAGCGGCTGGCAGCATTCTCAATTGGGTTGCCATGCGCGAGGCCGCAGGTTGCCGGATTCAGTTCAGCCATGTGCCACGTTTGGTGGCGGCGTTTTTCAATGTGATTGGCATCAGCGAACACGCGCGGATTGTTCTGCGCACCAAGTAAAAGAACCTAGTCCGGTTTCAGGGTCGGTGGGCGCGAATGTTTGGGCGTTTTGGGCGCCGCAAAAACTGCCCGCCGCGCCAGCGCTGCTGCCATGTGGCGAATATCGGTTTTTTTGCTGCGCAAATAATCCTGCAGCAAGCGTGCTGGAAAGCTGTTCACGGTAATCAAAATATCCGCCAACGCCCGGTAACGCGGTACGCCGTCATACAGGTTGCCCAAGGTGGCGATCATCGCCACCAGTGAGCGTGACAAATGCAGGTACTCCCCGCGCACCACCAGCCCCAGTTGTTGCGTGTTGGACATCAGGTGCATCAGCGTGTTGGCGCGTTTGAGCCAACCTTCAGGACCTTCCTGGTAGAGCATCCAGACAAAGTCGTAGGACAGGGGTTGGATGTTTTTTTTGTCCAGCGTCCGCACCAGGGCCTCGCGTATCTCCGCGCGGCGGGCGATGGCCGCTTCGGGGTCGGTGCAGATCGCGATGAGTGAGTCGGTCAACATGTCCGGGTT
>CAJASG010000119.1 GCA_903944555.1 uncultured beta proteobacterium | reverse complement strand
CAGGTCGGCGATTTCGCGCGGGGTGTGGCCGGCATTGATCAAGCGCACGGTCTGGTCGTGGGTGTATTTGTAGACATCACGGTGCATGGTGATGAGCTTTTTGATGTTGGCATTGCCCCACACCGGCCAGTTGTGCGATGCGATGTAGACCTCGGCGTCCTTGGTCTGCTCCAGTGCTTGGTCCATGTAGTTGGACCAGCGCAGCGCGTCGCGCACCTTGGCACCGCGCACCGGTAGCAGGTTGTGCATTTGCTGGCCCAGGTTTTCTGCACCGTCATACAGCTTTTTATCGGGGATGCTGAAGGTCATCTCGGCTGGGCACTCGGCACCGGGCACGTTGTGGAAGACAAAGTTCACCCCGTCGAGCTCGGTTTGCTGCGTCGGCTTGTAAATCAGCCAATTGGGCGCAATGATGCCGATGGTTCCATAGGCCACATCTTTGCCCAAACCGGTGTCCACATTGCCCTTGGCATTGCGCGGCAGGTCCCGGCCAAACTGGTAGAGCGACCGCCGCGCCATGGCGGTTCCCACCATGATGTTCTCGCTGGTGGCTTCTTCCATGAAGCCAACGGGCGCCACGATGGGGATCTTGCGATCGGCCACTTCGTTGGGCGTAACGACACCCAATACACCGCCAAAATGGTCGGCATGGGCGTGGGTGAGCACCACGGCAGAGACGGGCTTGTTGCCCAAATGCTGACGGGCAAAGGCCAGCGCGGCACTGGAGGTTTCAGGGGCGGTCAGCGGGTCCACCAATATCCAGCCGGTCTTGCCTTCGATGATGGTCATGTTGGCAATGTCAAAGCCGCGCAATTGGTAGACGCCGTCGGTCACCTTGAACAGGCCAATATTGGCATTGAGCTGCGCATGGCGCCACAGGCTGGGGTTGACCGTGTCGGCCGCTTTGCCATCCAGAAAGGCATAGGCCTCAAAATCTTTGAGCACGCTGCCGTCCGGGGCCAGAATTTTTCCGGTGGGTTTGGCAATGAAGCCGCGCTTGGCATCTTCAAAGTCCTGGCTTTCATCCAACTTCAAGTCCTTGGCGAACTGTGCATTCACCTTGAGTGTTTCGGGAGATGCGTCACCGGCGGCGCCACCAATACCGGTGTTCTTGCTGCAGCCACTTGCGGTTGCCATAAGCGCTGCAAGCAGCGTGAGTGTCAAAATTTTCATGTCATGTCTCCTCATTTTTAAAATATCAGCTCTAGCAGTCTTTAGTAACTGGCGCGAATCATGTCGGCAGCCTTCTCGCCAATCATGATGCTGGGGGCGTTGGTGTTGCCACCAATCAGCGTGGGCATGACGGAGGCATCGGCCACACGCAGGCCCGCAATGCCTTTGACACGCAATTGCGCATCCACAACGGCCATGGGGTCGCTGTCGGGGCCCATTTTGCAGGTGCCGACCGGGTGGTATTGGGTATCGGCACGGTTGCGAATGTCTTGCTCCATGCCGCGCGGATCGGCAATGCTGGTGGGGTACAACATCTTGCCACGCACCGCGTCAAACGGCGTGGATTCCAGAATGCGTTGTTGCATCTGACCGCCTTTGAGCAGCAAAGCCATATCGCGCTCGTCGGACAAAAACTGGGGGTCAATCACAGGGGCCACACGCGGGTCGGTGCTGCGCAAACCCACCGAGCCACGGCTGTGGGGGCGCAGCACATCCACATGGCAGGAAATACCGTGGCCCAAGTGCATCTTGCGGGCGTGGTCGTCCACCAGTGCAATCACAAACACCAGTTGCAAGTCCGGCACCGCCACATCGGGTGATGACTTGAAAAATGCCCCCGCCGACGCAAAGGTGCTGGTCATCATGCCGCTGCGCTTGTTTTTCCACTCCAACATGGCGCTGGCCACTTTGGCCGTGCCGCGCAAGGACAAACCGAATGATTCCGTACTGCTGGCCACGCGCCAGGATTGCACATAGTCAATATGGTCCTGCAGATTCTTGCCCACGCCCGGCAGGTCTTGCGCCACGGCAATGCCGTGCTTTTGCAACTCGGCCGCGGCACCTATGCCGGAGAGTTGCAGTAGCTGGGGCGAGCCAAACGCTCCGGCAGACACAATCACTTCACGCCGCGCTTTGACCTGGGTGAGCTGATTCCCCTGGTAGTAGGCCACCCCGGCGGCGCGGCGCCCCTCCAAGGTAACCTTGGCCGAAACGGCGTGGGTCACCACTTTCAGGTTGGTGCGGCCCAGGTTCGGTGTGAGGTAGGCTTTGGCAGCACTGCAACGCTCGCCATTCTTGTGCGTGACCTGGTACATGAATGCACCGGCTTGCTCAGCCCCGTTGTACTCCGGGTTGGGGGCAATGCCGTTCATGGCTGCCGCGTCCAGAAACATCTTGTTAATTGGACTCTGATGCTGCTGGTAGGTCACGTTCAGGGGGCCGCCCTGGCCATGGAATGCACCGGACAGGTGCTCATTATTTTCGCTGCGCTTGAACAAGGGCAGCACTTCGTCATAACCCCAACCGGTATTGCCCAACGCAGCCCAATGGTTGTAGTCCCACGCATTGCCGCGCACATACAGCATGGCGTTGATGGAGCTGGAGCCACCCAGCGTCTTGCCGCGCGGCTGGTAGCCCCTGCGCCCATTCAATCCCGCTTGCGGTACGGTTTCATACCCATAGTTGTTGAGTTTGCTGGGCACCATGGCCACCACAGCGGCGGGGGCGTGGATCAGCACGCTCGTGTCCGGGCCTCCGGCCTCCAGCAGGCATACGCTTACATTGGGGTCTTCGCTCAAGCGGGCCGCTAACACGCACCCGGCTGAGCCAGCACCCACGATCACATAGTCGAATTCCATCGCACTCATCCTGTCTCCTCGTTGTCTTTGTGTGGCGATTGTCGAATTCCTCTTAAACTCCGTCCAATGCATTCGATTGCTAATATCAATGCACTGAATGCATCAATTGATCCGTAAAGGTCTCTATGGAAATCCGCAGACTCAAACACTTGGTGGCCTTGGCCGACTCTCGCAACTTTAGCCGCGCAGCACAGATCTGCCACCTGAGCCAGCCGGCCTTCAGCCGCAGTATTCAGTCCGCCGAAGAAGAGTTGGGACTGCAATTGTTTAACCGAGGCTCGTTGGAGGTGACTTGCACCGATGCAGGGAACTTTGTGGTGGAGCGTGCCCGTAAACTGGTGTTTGACAGCCGGTGTCTGGAGCGCGACGTCAGCATGTACCGTGAGCGACTCATTGGCGATGTTGCGCTGGGCGCCGGGCCCTACCCCGCGGCGACGATGGTGCCAGCTTTGCTCACTGAGATGCGTTCACGTTTCCCGGGTGTGAACGTGCGGGTGGAGGTGAACAATGCAAGCTACCTTGCCGAGCACCTGCGCGCCGAGGAGCTCGATTTCTACTTGGCGGACTTGCGCAATGTGCCAGAAGCTGCCGACCTGACGATTAACCGCATTGGCCAGCTATCGGCAAGTTTCTATGTGCGTGCGGGGCACCCCTTGTTAAACGCCCCTTCAATCCAGGGCCCGTTGCTACTACGCTACGGCCTTGCCAGTGTCCGGATCCCCGACCCCATGCTCTTGCTCCTGGCCCCCCTCATGGGTCTGCCCGACGGATCGCGCTTGCCTCTGGCGGTGGAGTGTGACGACTTGAATATCCTCAAAAACGTAGCCATGACCACGGACACGGTCTTGGCCTGCGCGGATGCCGGCACGGTGCAAGAAGTGGCGGACGGAAGGTTATTGCGAATCAACGTCAATGGACTTCCGCCCTTTTTTTCCGACTTGGGTGTGGTGTCTCTCAAAGGCCGCAGCTTCTCCCCCATGGCCCAATTTGCGGTGGATGCGTTGGCGGCGCTGGCGCTTATGCCAGCTTCAAAAGCCTGACCACTTCTTCGTCATCCACCTGCGGGAAGTGCCGGTAGAACTGACCGACCGCCTGGAAGAAGGCGGGAACTTCCAGGCACACCACTTCGTCAGCCAGCGCCTGCACGGTGCGCAAAGTGTCCGGGGGTGAAACCGGCACTGCACACACCAGCATGGCCGGCCCTTTGGCACGCACGCCGCGTAATGCCGAAACCATGGTCGCCCCGGTTGCCAGGCCATCATCCACCACAATCACCACGCGTCCTGCGGGGCTGATGGGCGCGCGGATCGGGGTGTATTGGGCCCGCCGCTTGCAGATGGTTTCCATCTGAAGCTGCTTCTCCGTCGCAATGTAGTCTGGGTCCGCCCCATACAGGCCAGCGAAATCCGCAACATACGCCATGCCGTCCTCACTGACTGAACCAATCGCCAACTCTGGCTGGTGGGGTGCGCGCAGTTTGCGCACCAACACCACATCGAGCTCACCGCCCAACTGGTCGGCAATGGTCTTGGCCATTGGAACGGCACCACGCGGTATGGCAAGTACTAAGGGGTTCTGGTTGCCGTAGTGCTGGAGTCGGTCAGCCAGCAACTGCGCGGCTTCATTGCGATCACTGAACATGGTGCAAGGGCCTTGGGGCTCAATCCAACCTGGCTTGAAGGTAGTCCACCACATCGTTGAGGCAGATCAGCTTGGCATAGTCCGCCTCGGCAATGGTCACCCCAAAGCGCGCATGCAGACCCACCAGAAAATTGAGCCAGTCCATGGAGTCGAGATCGACCTGACGGCGCAGTGGTTGGGCCGGATTGATGCTGCCAGCGTCGACCTCAGGTGCAATGCTGCGCAACACCTCAAGCGCGCCATCGATCACCGTTTGACGGCTCTTCTTCATACTTTGCCTCCTGCGGCCATGCCAACT
>CAJASG010000118.1 GCA_903944555.1 uncultured beta proteobacterium | reverse complement strand
TAGAAGCGCAGCCGCTAAACCCTGCAACGCATTAGACCGGCCTAATTTACCGAAAAAAGGTCCATTTGCATGCCACCCTGGCCCATGCCATACTGGCTCGCAGCTAATTGGGTTTTCACCCTTATTAGATTTCTTGTTTTGAAACAGAACCGAGCCACACATCATGCAAAAAATTCTCCTTGCCACCATTGCGGCTCTTTTCTCAGTTGCGCTGATGTCTGCACATGCGCAAACAATGCTGATCAAGACATCGCGTGGGGTAGAAAGCCGGGGCGTCACACACAGCTTGGATGCCTCAAGCCAGCAGCTAAGCCCGGCGGGCCAGTCCTTTTATTACGGTGGTTCGGCTGAAGATGGTGTGCGCAAATTCAATGCAGATGGATCAGGTAGCTATATTGACGGCCAAAGAACTGGCGATTTCGTATGGGCGTTTGCAGCGGTTGGGGGCAAGCCGGTCATCAAACCATTCAAGGAATGGGGCGATCACAACCATTCAGAAAACGTGATGGCTGCAGTTCAGATCTATGTGAACTTCACCGGTGGCGCATTAAACGGCCAGTCCTACACGGAGATCGTCGGCAAGGTGTCGCCTTCTTCTGCGGTGCTGTATCTCTCCCCCATGTATTACACGAAGAACTAGCTGAACTAGCGGTTGTACGAATGGGTTGGTGCAGCTGCGCCAACGAAGAGTCTCAAATATTGAACCCCCAGGACAACCCGCATGAAGCAACTAACCTTAATCGCGACACTCTTTCTGTTTCCTTTAGTGACCTGCGCAGGGGTCAACCTGAAGAATGGCAATTTTTATATAACCTACAGCGACCTGTCCATCGAAAAGAATGGCCATGCGCTTGAAATTACGCGGACCTACAACTCCAAGGCGACCGGGGTGGGGTGGTTTGGATTTGGATGGGGCTCCAAGTATGAAACGCAGCTTGTCGTGTTGCCTGATGGCTCTGCAGTGGTCAAAGAAGCTGGCAATGGGCGCGACGTCTACTACCGCACCAGCAACGATACCGCGATAAGGGCGGGTGTTAAGCGCATCGTAGAGGCCGCTACCCAGAAGAACAATTTATCGCCCGTGGCTACGCAGGAGCTGTCCGTGAAGTTGCTTGCAGACGAAGAGCTGCGCGTATCCGAGTCAATAACGTATGCGATCAAATCGGAATTGCAAAACGATGGCGCTTTGGAAGACGATTGCGGAAAGGGAAATTTGGTCAGCGTGCCAGAAGGCTATCGACGCCGAGACTGCAACCGGTTTGGCGATTCGCAATCTGCAACCGACACCTTTGACAAAAAGGGGCGCATTATTCGCCATGAATTAAAGAATGGCTACGCAGTCATGGTGAATTACACCAATGACGGCACCGCTGAAATACGCGACACGTTAGGGCAGCGCATTGCTATGACGTGGAACCCGGACGGGCGGGTAGTCCGGGTGGCCAGTGGTGACCAATCGACCACCTACACCTACGAGAACAAAAACCTGGTGACGGTTAAGCTGGACCACCGGGGCCCAATGACCTACAGCTATGACGACCAGCACAATTTGACCCGAATTCGCTATGGCGACTCTAGCAATATGTTCATTTCCTATTCGCCCCAAGTCAGCGGACAGGCCGACGCCGTGACCGAGCGGACCGGGTCGCAGCAGACTTTTCAGTACCGAACCGATCCCAACAACGCCAACCGCTACTGGACTACGCGGACCGAATTTTCTTCATCCGGGGTAGAGCTTGCCACCAGGGTCTTTGAGTTCGAAAACCAAACGGGTCAGACCGGCATAACCCAGCCCAGCCGAATTGTGCAAGGGGGTGCCAATGGCTCCACTGAAACCCAGTACGACGAAAAGGGCCGCATCACGCGCAAGGCCGATAGTGATGGCGGGTTATCCGAATACATCTACCGCGGCGACAAGCTTATTTTGATCTTGAAGAAGGACCTGCGGACGGAGTTTCATTACGACCCCAAAGGCAACCTGATTCAGGCGGCCAATAGCACGGGCAAGGTGGTTGATTTAAGTTACGCCCAATCATCTGACTTGATTCAGGGCATAGTGGTCTCCAAACATGCAGCAGAGCCCCGCCGCAAACTGAAATTTAACTACAACGCCAACGGCAGACCCACTGAAATTACCTTAATAGGTATTGGGAAAATTCAAGTTGAGTACGACGCCCAGGGTGACATTAGCAAGGTCGAATCCAAACAAGGCGCAAAAATGGTGCGCCAAGTCACACAGGCATTCCAAGATGTCCTGACTGTGGTGTCGGTCGCCGGCGCCAAGTTTTAAATCTGCAAATCTGTCCATAGACGAAGCCCGCATCAGGAAGTCATGATGAAAAATGTTTTGCGCACGCTTATTCTGGTTGGTGCCATCGCTGCATCTCTGCAAACAGGTTTTGCGCAGACGGGGCAGCCCTTTGACTATGGCGCACCTGCCAACTACCAAAGTGCAATGAGCCAAGTAAGTG
>CAJASG010000117.1 GCA_903944555.1 uncultured beta proteobacterium | reverse complement strand
TATGGCGGGCTATGTTCTGTTGTGGTTCCTTGGAATTGAGCAAATGGGGTCAGCCGTGCCGACCTTGATTGCCCTGTGCCTTCCGCCGGTCCTTGTCACCGCCATCGCGGTTGCGAGGCGGCAAGAGCAAGCCGATTTGAAACTTCTATTGGTACTTTTGGGAGCCATCATCGGAACTGTCCTGATAGTCGTACAGCACAGGCCTTCAGCTTCGAGTGGGAGTCCGAATAGCACTTTACTCGGTGTCATATTCTCAATCGGCTCGGCTCTTCTTTACACCGGATTCTCCATGGTTAGTGGCCGAATATCCATCGCGCTGGGCGCTGGTCCAGCAACGGCTTGTTTGACTGTTGTCGCTGCTGCTGCAATGGGACTCTTTGGGTTGTATCGCCCGCTCTCATGGCCCACTGAAGTTCCTCCGCAAGCTTGGTTTCTTTATCTCGGTGTCGTGACTGCAGCTCTGGCACTGCTTGCATTCAGTTGGGGTGCCGCCCGTTTAAAGCCGACAGCACTGACCGTTGCGACGCTTCTTGAACCCCTGACTGCGGTAATTCTCTCAACCGTTTTGCTCGGACAGAGCCTCAATGCTATGCAGTGGTTGGGGGGGACATTGCTTTTGCTCAGCATCTGGGTCCTTGGCCGAAGGTCCGCAGCAAAGGCCTTGCCACACTAGCCGGTAATCGCCGAGTCAAGTGCGCTGCCCTTGCTGCCTTCTTAACTCGAAAGTCGAACGTCAGCATTGGTTCGCGACGGCAGTCCGCTATGGGCCTGAAAAAGTCATTCCCTAGCCAGCACAAAGCTGGCAGCGTCCAACGTGAGTCACCACAGTTGCCACAAACTCGCTACTAATTTAGTAGCTGCTTGCGCAGTACCCATAAGGGGTAGCGGCATATTTGATGATAAAAACAAGAGCTGACCGCAACCATTGCAGTTGGACCCGCCGTCAGGCGGCACGTTTGAACAGCGCCAACATCGAACCCGCCACCACAAAAAAGGCACCAAACACCCGGTTGATGGCGCGGATATGCGCGGGGGACTTCAGCGCCCCCAGCACCCGCGCTGCCAGCACGGTGTAGCCGGCCATGACCACCAGATCGGTGAAGGCCAGCGTGGCTGCAATCACCAGATACTGCGGCAACAGCGGCTGTGACAACACCATAAACTGCGGCACCACGGCCAGTAGAAAGACCGTGCCCTTCGGGTTGACCGCATTGATCATCCAGGCTTTGAAAATCATGGAGCGGCGTGTTACCAAGGGGCCGTCGTCCGCCCGCGCCACCAAGGGCGTCGCGGGCGCGCGCCATTGCTGGATACCCAGCCAGATCAGGTAGGCGACCCCGGCCCACTTGACCACCTGAAAGGCTGTGCTGGACGCCGCTACCAACGCACCCAAGCCAACACCCACCACGATCACCTGCGTCCAGATACCGAGCACCAAGCCAAAGGTGGTGAAGTAGCCGCGCCGAAACCCGTGGTTAAGACCCGCACTCATCGCCGCAACGGCGCCGGCACCAGGTGAAATACTGATAGCCCAGCAGGCAGCAAAAAAGGCAAGCCAAGTAGATAGTTCCATGTGGGGAACTATACCGGGCTTGCCTTGGGCAAGGAGTGCTGAAGGTCAGACTTGCGCGTTTTGCAGCGCGGCAATGCGCTCTTCAATGGGCGGGTGGGTGGAGAACAGTTGGCCAATGCCACCGGCAATACCCATGGCCGCCATGCTCTTGGGTAATTCGCCGGGCACCATGCCACCCAGGCGGGCCAGGGCGTTCACCATGGGCTGCCTGCGGCCCATGAGTTGGGCGGCACCGGCGTCAGCCCGGAACTCACGCTGGCGCGAGAACCATGCCACGATGATGGCTGCCAAAAAGCCCAGCACGATGTCCAGCACGATGGTGGTAATCATGTAACCAATGCCGGGGCCTGTGTTTTCGCTGTCGCCCTTGCGCAGGAAGCTATCCACCGCGTAGCCAATCACCCGGCTAAGGAACACCACAAACGTGTTCATCACGCCCTGGATCAGAGTCATGGTGACCATGTCACCGTTGGCAATGTGGGCGATCTCATGGCCGATGACGGCTTCCACCTCTTCGCGGGTCATGCCCTGCAATAGGCCGGTAGACACCGCCACCAGCGCGGAGTTTTTGAACGCGCCGGTTGCAAACGCATTGGGCGCACCCTCAAAAATGCCAACCTCGGGCATGC
>CAJASG010000116.1 GCA_903944555.1 uncultured beta proteobacterium | reverse complement strand
GGACATGTTCAAGGCCCTGTGCGAGCGCGAGCGCTGCCCGTTCGCTGTAGTGGGCGTGGCGACCGAAGAACGCCAGCTGGAGCTGGTCGACAAGGGTGCTGAGTCCCCGGTCGACATGCCCATGAACGTCCTGCTGGGCAAGCCGCCCAAGATGCACCGCGACGTGAAGACCGTGGAGCGCACTTTCGCGCCGCTGGATTTGACCGGCGTCGACCTGCAAAAAGCCGTGATTGACGTGTTGGCCCACCCCACCGTGGCGTCCAAACGCTTCCTCATCACCATTGGTGACCGCACCGTGGGTGGTATGACCCACCGCGACCAGATGGTCGGACCCTGGCAAGTGCCGGTAGCCGATTGCGCCGTGACATTGGCCGACTACAAAGGCTTTGCCGGTGAGGCCATGGCCATGGGCGAACGCACTCCGCTGGCCAGTATCGACGCACCCGCCTCTGGCCGCATGGCCGTGGCCGAAGCCATTACCAATTTGCTGGCCGCACCCTTTGACTTGCCACGCGTAAAGCTGTCCGCCAACTGGATGGCTGCCTGTGGCGAACCCGGCGAAGACGCTGCGCTCTACGCCACCGTCAAGGCCGTTGGCCTGGAGCTGTGCCCGGCGCTGGGTATTTCCATTCCGGTGGGCAAGGATTCGCTGTCCATGCGCACGCAGTGGAAAGATGAGGCCGGGGCCAAATAGGTCACCAGCCCGGTGTCGCTGATCGTCACCGCCTTTGCCACACTGCAAGATGTGCGCGGCACGTTGACGCCACAGCTCAATGCTACGGAAGACACCACCCTGGTGCTGGTCGATCTAGGCCACGGCAAAAACCGCATGGCCACCAGCATCCTGGCGCAAACGATCAACCAGGTCGGCGACCAAGTGCCTGATCTGGACGACGCACAAGACCTGGTGAACCTGGTCAATGCCGTGAATGCCTTGCGTGCGCAGGGCAAGGTGCTGGCCTACCATGACCGCAGCGACGGCGGCCTGTTGGCGGCAGTCGCTGAGATGGCCTTTGCCGGCCGCGTGGGCGTGGCGCTGAATGTGGACATGCTGGTGCTGGAAGGTGACGGCATCACCGATAGCCGCATGGACGTGGGTGACAGTAAAAACTGGGCTGGACAGGTGAGAGCGCGGCGCGAAGAGTTGACGCTGAAAGCCCTGTTCAACGAGGAACTGGGTGTGGTGCTGCAAGTGCGCACCGCGCAGCGCAGTGAGGTGATGCAGACTTTGCGCGAGCACGGTCTGGCCAAACACAGCCATTTCATCGGCAAAACCCGTCCAGCGGACAGCGCTATTGGTGCTGGCAAAGGCGAGTTACAGATCTGGCGCGATGCCAAGTCCATCTTCAGCGCGCCTTTGAGCGATCTGCACCAGGTGTGGGACAGCGTGAGCTGGAAGATTTGCCAGCAACGTGACAACCCCGCCTGCGCCGATGCCGAGCACGCGGCGGCCGGTGCGTTAGCCGACCCGGGCATGCATTTTTATATGACAAATAGGGCTATAGCCCCCGTGGATACTGCGCAAGCAGCTCCTAAATCCATAGCGGCACCAGCCTTGAACCTGAGCCGCCCCAAGGTGGCCGTATTGCGCGAGCAGGGCGTCAACTCGCATGTGGAGATGGCCTACGCCTTCACCGAGGCGGGTTTTGAAGCCTATGACGTGCACATGACCGACCTGCAAAGCGGTCGCGCAAAGCTAGCGGACTTCCAGGGCGTGGTGGCCTGTGGTGGCTTTAGTTATGGCGACACCTTGGGTGCCGGCATTGGCTGGGCGCGCTCCATCACCTTCAACCCGACCCTGGCGGACCCGTTCAAGGCCTTCTTTGGCCGCACCGATACCTTCGGTCTGGGGGTGTGCAACGGTTGCCAGATGTTTGCCGAATTGGCTGACATCATCCCCGGCGCACAAGATTGGCCTCGCTTCACCACTAACCAGAGCGAGCGCTTTGAGGCGCGCCTGAGCATGGTGGAAGTGCTGGAGTCCCCGTCGCTGTTCTTTGCTGGTATGGCAGGAGCCCGCTTGCCGATCGCCGTGGCGCATGGCGAAGGCTATGCCAACTTCAAACACCGTGGCAACCCCGATGCCGTGATTGCCGCGATGCGTTTCACCGACAACCATGGTGCGGCCACCGAGGTCT
>CAJASG010000115.1 GCA_903944555.1 uncultured beta proteobacterium | reverse complement strand
GTCTTCAGGCACGCGCACGTGTTCCTCTGTGAGGATGAATGATCCTTGCTCGCGGTCCAGTGTGAACATGGCCACACCGTCTCCAACTGTCAGCACCAGTGTGGTTTGGGGGCCGTAGACGCAGTAGCCTGCAGCAACCTGTTTGCCCCCCGCCTGCAAAAAGTCCTGCTCGGATACGCCTGCGCCCTCGGGCTTGACGAGTACGCTGAAGATGGTGCCAATGCTGACATTCACTTCAATGTTGCTGGATCCATCCAATGGGTCAAACAGCAGCAGGTATTCACCCTGCGGATAGCGGTTGGGCACCACGTAGATGCCTTCCATTTCTTCGCTGGCCATGGCGGCCAGATGTCCGCCCCATTCGTTGGCTTCGATCAGCACTTCGTTGGCAATGATGTCGAGCTTCTTTTGCATCTCGCCTTGGATGTTTTCGCTGTCTGCACTGCCCATGACGTCGCCGAGCGAGCCCTTGTTCACCGCCTGGCTAATGCTTTTGCAGGCGCGGGCCACCACTTCCAGCAGCAGGCGCAGCTGACCGGGAATCAGGCCGCCCTCGCGTTGTTGCTCGACCAGGTAGCGGGTGAGGGAAATTTTGGGTGACATGTTGCTCTCCTTGGGTATTTTGATCAGTGGCCGCCGTACTAATCGGCCAACGCGCGGCCGACGACCTCGCGCACATCGTTGCTCAGGTCGCTCTTGGCTGCGACACGGACCAGGGCCTCGTGGGCTGCACTGCGGTAGGGTTCAGCCAGCTTTTTCCAGCGGTCCAGGGCGCGCGCCAGACGGGCGGCCACCTGGGGGTTGATGCCGTCCAGCTCGATGACACGTTCGGCCCAAAACACGTAGCCGGCCGCGTCCGGGCGGTGGAAACCACCCGGGTTGGCACTGCAGTAACTGAAGATGACGCTGCGGGCGCGGTTCGGGTTGCGGATGTTGAAGTCCGGGTGGGTGAGCAGCTGGCGCACGGCGGGCAGCACTTGGCCACCACGGTCGGACGCCCCGGCTTGCAGGGCAAACCATTTGTCCAGCACCAGCTCTTCGTCCTTGAACAGCGCATGGAAGCGTGCCAAGGCCGGGGCGGCCAAGGCGTGGCCACTGCCGACCAATGCTTGCAGGGCATTGGCGCGGTCGGTCATATTGCCGGCGTCTTTGAAGCGCTGCAGTACCTTGCCGGGCCACACCGCGTCACCGCTTTGGACAGCAGCCAGGCAGAGGAAGTTGAGCGCCATGCCAGCGAGTGCGCGGCGGCCAGCAGAGATGGTATCGGGCTGGTAGCCCCCGTTGTCCTGGTGGGTGGAATAGGCCCACTCCCAGTCCGCTTGCAGCTCGGTGGCAAGTTGCAGGCGCATGGACTCACGCACCGCATGGATGGCCTGTGGGTCGACGACGTCGAGCTGTTCGGCAATGTAAGTCTCAGACGGCAGCGTGAGCACCAGCTCCTTGAAGGCAGCGTCCAGCAGCGGATTGCGCAACACATCCCGCATGGCGGAGATATAAGCATCATTTAGGGCTCTAGCACCCGTGGAATCTGCGCAGGCAGCTATTGAATTGATAGCGCTACGCAGAGCCAGGCGTTGCCCGGCTTCCCATCGGTTGAACGGATCGGGATCAAAGGCCAGCAAGGTGAGTAACTGGGCGTCGGTGTAGTCAAAGTCCAGTACCACCGGTGCCGAGAAACCGCGCAGGATGGAGGGCACGGGTTCCTCCAGTACCCCAGTGAATGTGATGGACTCGGTTTGCGCGGTCATCACGAACAGGTGGCTGTCGGCGGTTGGGGTGGTTTGCCCCTGCAACTGCAAGGGCAGGGCTGCGCCGCTGCTGGCGCCTACCAAGCCCAAGCTCACCGGGATGACAAACGGCGCTTTGGCCGCTTGGCCGGGTGTGTCGGCACAAGCTTGGCTAAACCGCAGGGTGTAGGTCTGCGCGGCTGCATCAAACTCGCCGTGCGCCGAAACGCGCGGCGTGCCAGCCTGGCTGTACCAGTTTTTGAACTGGGGCAGTAAACGGGCCAATTCGGAGTCGGGGTTGGCGTCGGCAATGCTTTGCGCGAAGTCGTCGCAGGTCACGGCCTGGCCGTCAAAGCGCTCGAAATACAGCTTCATGCCCTTGGCGAAACCGGCACGGCTCGTCAGGGTTTGCATCATGCGCACGACCTCGGCACCTTTTTCGTAAATGGTGACGGTGTAGAAGTTGTTGATCTCGATGTAGCTGTCCGGGCGCACCGGGTGGGCCATGGGGCCTGCATCCTCGGGGAATTGGGCGGTGCGCAGCACGCGCACGTCTTCAATCCGTTTCACGGCGCGGGCGGACGCGTCTGCG